>CAZREP010000111.1:0-15682 GCA_964599035.1 uncultured Terrimonas sp.
GTACGGGATCCATAGGAGGGAGCTGGGGATTACGCACCAGGTAACGTTGCGCAACGATCTCCTGGTAACCCTGGTTGGAATTATTGCTGCCAAACCAGCGCCCCCACTGATTGAATGTGTGACCAAACTGACAACGGCTCGCCATTTCTTCCAGTTGAAACCGATCGGGACGGAAGCGAACCGATTTCCCGCTCGCATTTTGTGGTAGCCTTACCAGGCCGGGTTTAGCCGGATAATAGATCTCGGTGCCTTCATCGCCAAACTCCTTGACATAGTCTCTTGACTTTACAACACCTTCATGCGCCGCGTATACCCAGTTGTCTAACCCGTACACCGGGTTGTTTAAATTATGCTGGGGGTTGGTTAACGCAAAGCCTGTTAATACCGTATCCATGATGTCTGCTTTACCATCGCCGTCTGAATCTTCCAGGTAATAGATATTGGGAGAATCCGTTACCAAAAAGCCTTTCTTCCACCGTAAGATACCGGTAGGCAATATCAATCCTTCTTTAAAAACCGTTCGCTTATCCATGATGCCATCTCCATTGGTATCGTTCAGCATCACGATATTGCCGCTGCCGCTTTTATCCAGCGGGTAGCCGTGCATCTCTACCACGTACATCCGTCCGTACTCGTCTATTTCCATGTCTACCGGCGAAGTGACCAGGGGTTCTGAAGCGATCATTTCTATTGCAAATCCCTCTGCCACCTGCATGGTCGCCAGCGCATCTTTAGCCGCTACAGCGCCACGCGATAAATCAGGCTTTTTCGGAGTACAACTCATCTCTGTCAACAACAGGGTAGCAATAAAATAATACACGTACGGGTTGAATAAATGAATCTTCATATAAACACTGAAAATTATCTTCTTTTTTTAATCTCAAATTTTTCTGTCAGGAAGTTGCTCGCAGCGAGGGAGCGGAGCAGCGTTCGCAACGACATTTCCATGGGGACGTACCCCCTTGGCACCAAAACACCATGTCACACAAAGAGCCTTTATCATTCTCACAGTGTACCGATAATTACATTATCACGCTTCAGATAGCAAAGGCTGCGTACAACCCTCCTTCCCAACAGAGATTATACAAATATTTTTCTTTCTCCGCGGGCGCTGCTCCTTTGCGTACTCCGCGTGAAACAAAAGCTGAGCCACAAAGAGCGTCTATCGTTTGCTATTTCTCGTCTATCGTTTTCCTTTTCGTTTTGGCTTATCCGTTACTGCATCCGATGCGAGCATCCTGCCCTGCAGGTGGTCTACTACCGACTCGGTAAGATCGCCTGCCGCCCGCGGGGTGAAAGGCGACACCACCTCCACTTCATAGCCTCCGTGTTTCCATTCCGCCTCCGTGGGCATATAACCGAACCACCCGTTGGTATAGCCAAAATAAAAAGTATAGGGAAATGGAGAACGGCTTCTCACTTCGTTAGATACTTCACAAAACAGTTCAATAGGAGCACCCCATATCGCAATATCTTTATTGATCTTAAGGAACCGCACAGGAAGCCGTACCAGGGTGTCGCCTGATTTACTGATCGTAGCGTACCTGCTTAAATCATCTGCCCATCCCAAACCGGGCTTGCGGGGTGTTTCTACAACAATTTCATCCGGAACGAATTTCACTTCCTCTACCGGGTATCGGGCCTTAGTGTTCGCTTCCAGTATTTTATCACCCAGCAGGACCGGGAACTCACCGAGATTCCCCGCTGCAGCATTGGGATACCCACTATAAATAGGCGCAAGGTTACCGGCAGCTCCATTGATGAAAAGCATAGGTACTCCAACTTTTTCTTCCACGTATGCTGCAACCTCGCCGGGCGCATCTCCGCTTATTTTGCAATTGGCGCCACTCATTACTGTTCCATGCATGGCATAGTTGGCGATCAGCGCTAAGGCACTTCCATCTTTTTTATCAATACGCAAAAGTCCTATCCGCCTGTCAACCGGACCATCGGGGTTCATACCCAGGGATGCCTTACCGTCCACATCTATCGCCCTGCGGTTCATATTCGCCCGCGAAAATCCCCAGCCTACGCTAAGCGTTGCATCGGTAAGTTTACTTCTCGCTTCGGCTATACCATCTATCAGCTTTTGTTCTATCATTGCCGTATATGCTGCGTCAACGCTATGTTGTACCCGGTCGCCCATATACAAACCATATAGCCCAAATTCTCCAAACTCGGGAGCAGAATGCGTATGCGTTACCGACCACCAGAAATTTAAAGGATTGATCCCAAAACGTTTTTGCAACTGTGCCGCCACCTTATCATACTGCGATGGTGAATACAGGCAAACATCGGAAGAAACGATAAAAAACTGGGTGGTACCATCATCCAAAGCAAGGATCTTATGATAGATATGATCCCGCACACCCGTGGATTTACGTTCCTGGTAGCCCAGCAGGTATTGAGCGTTGGTGGGAGTGATGTTTATCTTTACCACTGAGGCCCGAAACTGGGCATTGGTTGAGGGGATAAACAAGAGTAATATACTAATAATGAGCAAAGCGGCAGGCACACGGTATGCTCGTCTGTCCCTGACCGCCCGCATGATCGATTTTGAAATAAAAAAGGAAAGACATCTCATCGGGTTCACGTTTTTGCGGTTTATTCACCTTTTACAAAAAACGTATGAAGGTACTTAACAGTTGGATATCAAAGCTAATTTCTGACCTGATAAAAAAGTGGAGTAAAAAATCAAGCCTGCCGGCAGACAGGGTTCGGGGAAATGGATAAAAATTGTCTTCCCCGACTAAGAAAAATAATCCCATCGGCAGATTAAACCTGTTAATGATGGAACTTTTGAGCTAATTGCACTGCCCAACCGCTGTAAGAAAACTACAGCCAAAGAAGTTCGACTTCTTCGAGCTGAACCCCTTTGGTCTCAAAAATAAACCTCCGTACAAAAAGGATCATAGCAAAATTTATCAGACCATAAAGAAAAAAAGTAATGGACGGGCCAAGACCATTCAGCAATACCGGAAAAGTAAAAGATACAACGGAGTTCATCACCCAGTTCCCAAAAACAGCAAATGAAGTAGCGTGCCCCCTTATTTTGTTCGGAAAAATCTCTGCCACATAAACCCACAACACGGCCCCCCAGGTACAGGCAAAAGCTCCGATATACAGGAAGATAAGCGTTAATACCCAATAATTATCAATCTTGTTTAAATAAAACAAAACGCCGATTATAACCATAAAAAGGCCCATTGCAGCAGAACCTCCTAACAATAGCTTCTTCCTGCCAAAACGATCAATCATAGCAAAAGCGATGAGGGTAAAAATTAAATTAGCTACACCGGTCAATATCGTTTGAAACAAGGCGCTCCCCCCCACATTCATCTTTTCAAAAATCAAAGGAGCATAATAAAAGATAATATTTATACCCGTTAACTGAGCTATAGAAGCAAAAACAATCCCTATCAAGACAACTTTTTTATATCTGGGCGAAAATATTTCTCTGAAACGAATTTTACGGGTGTCTTTTTTAATATCCTGCTGTACATTTTCCACCTCCCGCTCCGACTGTTCTTTATCGTATATTTTAGCAAAGATGATCTTTGCGTCAGAAATTTTTTCTTTTAAAATCAACCATCTTGGACTCTCAGGAACCCATAGCAACAACAGGAGAAATATCATAGAAGGAATAACGGCAGCCGCCAGCATGTATCGCCAGAGATTGTCTTCATTCAAAAAAGAAAAGCCGGCAATTGATATCAGATAATTTGAAATGAAGGCAACCAGGATCCCAATAACAATAGCCAGTTGCTGCATCATTCCCAAGCGCCCTCTTTCAGAGGGCGGAGCAATTTCTGAAATATAAATAGGGGCTAAAGTAGAAGCCATCCCGATAGACAGTCCGCCTATAAACCTGTAAATTACCAATTCAATAAAACTACCGGCTATTCCGCTACCAACAGCGGCTATAATAAAAAGGACGGCAGTGGCTGCCATCATCTTTTTTCTGCCATACCGGTCAGCAAGCCCTCCCGAAAAAAAGGCTCCAGGGATGCAGCCAATAGAAGCAGATGCTACCACAAATCCGATGGAGGCATCTCCTAAAGAAAAAAAGCTCCTAAGCGAGGACAGCGTACCAGCGATAACCGCCGTATCGAACCCAAATAAAAGGCCTCCCATAGCTGCTACTGCTGCGATTAAAACCGGATATCTTTTCACTTTCTAAGCGTATTTACTTTAATGACTTATATTTCCTTGCTCATTAATCTTATCAAACGTTTTCCAAAGCTGATAAAAAGCCCGGGGCACATGAAAACATCCTTTCCATTTTCCTCCCTTCGACATAATAAAAGGCTTGCCCTCTCGGTTCAGATAGCCGAACCATTCTGCATGTTCTTTATCAGCGAAATGCGACCAACTATATTCATGCAATTTTTCAAACCATTGCCAGCACCGACTATTTCCCGTGTGCAAATATCCCTTCAGCATGGAAATCATAGCTTCCAGATGAACCCACCAGAGCTTTTGATCCCACTCCAGTTGCTGAGGCGGTTTTTCTTTGATATCCCTAAAATAAAAAATGCCGCTATACTCTTTATCCCAGCCAAACTCCATCAACTGCAAAGAAATATCCACAGCTTTTTGCATCAGCATCTTATCGTTCTTCTTTTCTGCCAGATCCATAATAAACCACATAGATTCCAACCCATGCCCGGGATTCACCAAACGTCCTTCAAAGGAATCAAAAAAATTCCCATCCATTCCGATATTTTCTAAAATCACCCCCATTTCCGGCTGATAAAATTTATTAATCACCGTATCAATTCCATCATCAATTATCTTTTGAACCTGATCAGTGTCAAGCAAATACTCAATTTCTAACACCAGGTTTGTGAGGATCATGGGTAAGGCAAATGCCCTTAAATCCCGGGTACCCGGGTATGCCTTTTCATACTTCCCTTTAGGATTATCGTAACGTTTCAAAATATTATTAAAGGTATCCCTGGCTATTTTACTATAGTTGCTATTCCCTGTTGCTTTATATAACTGCCCAAATGCCATCGTTGCAAAACAGTCAGAAAATATATTATATGGTTGAATCAGGGGCTCTCCCGCTCTGTTCAGTGAGAAATACCAGTTTCCCGCTTTATCCATGCCATTTTTCAGCAAAAACAGCGCCCCGTGTAAAGCGGTGTCAAGCCATTCCTGCTTTTTGTCTACATTGTTATACAGCATGGCGAGAGTCCACACCTGGCGACATTCAAGCCAAATAAACTTATCAGTATCGTATACCCTCCCATCCCTGTCAAGGCAGGAGTAATAACCACCAAATTCTTTATCCGGAGAATTAGCTATCCAGAAAGGAATGATACTATCTAATAATTGAGAGCGATAGAGTCGGGCATATTCATTGATTCTTTCTTCTTGTTTTTTTGTTCCCATATTATTATATGTATTACCTTTTTTAAATCCAATTCGTATCCTTCCCCTCTTTAACTCTCACCTGGCGTGATTGGGGTGCGGATTGCACACACTATGAAAGTCAAAGAAGGATTTTGAGTACCAACAAAAATCATGCAATGTCACTTACTTTTCAGCATTTTGCCACACCCGGCTCTGCAATGAATCATAATATTTTTTATACTCGATATATAGATCCACCGTAGGTTTACCTCCAGGCTTGATCGACATTTCCGGGCTGCTGAACAATCCCGGGAACTGGTAACAGATTATCTTTTCAAAATGTCTGGCGCTATTAATCTCACTTTGAATTTCAGGAAATGACTTAGGCACCAAGGCATTATCACCTTCAAAATTGAATGCTTCTAAATCGAGCCAGAAATGTGCGCCTGCTTCATCACACCATTTCTGAAGCAATGCTGCCGATTCCTCGCCGGGCAACTCCGTATCAGGCATACGACTAAAGCCGAAAGTACATAAGATATCCAAATGTTTTAATAATTCGCTATACGTAGATTCCGCTCCTTTCAAATGAAAAGAGTTGGTTGCCAGCATTACCGGCTTCTCAGGCGTATATTGTCGAATATATTTCTTAAATCCTTTAAAAAATTCAACTATATTCTTTTTGTCTTCATCCGTACCCAGACCCCCATCTTGCTCTTCGCTGATATACCAACCATAAAACGAAGGATGGTGCCCGTACTTCTCCCATATTTCCTTAGCCACCTCTTCATGCCATTTCAATGATTCCTTTGAAAAATCGAACCAGGCATACATTCCGATACCTACAAACACATTTACCCCTCTCTTGTCTGCCTGTGCCATAACATCTTCTAACGGATCACGAGCTGCAATATCCGCGCGGCCTGGATATAATGCGGACGGATAAAAAGGAACTCCCGTATAGCCGTCTCTCTCCATAGTATGTTTATGAGCATACATAGCAGGATTATGATAAACTGTCTGTACCACCAGGATATTCATACCCAATTTATCCTGTGCATCTATCATTTCAGCCCATTGGCTAGCGGTAGCTTTCCTCAACTCATCATTCCAATGCTTCCCTTCCGCCTCGCTCCAATGTAAGAAACCGGTGAAAGCCCCATCTATTCGTTTCGTAGAAGGCATTTCAGATGGAAGTATCTGAATATTTTTATTAAGAATAGTATCCCCGGCCCCGCTCTCAACTTTTAAAATAATTTCCCGTTCACCCGCATAGCCCGAAGTATTCCAACGAAATTTAACTTCAGCAACGGTATCCGGTAGGAGGGTTACAGAAGCCTTATGCAAAAGACTGCCATCCCCTACCTTATCAAGGTAAAATTCAAGATAAAATTTTCTTTCTTTGGCCGTATTATTTTTTAATCCCGCCCTGATATCTAAATTAATCTTATCGCTTACTGTAGACGGGGGAATCAGCGTCAGGCTCACGCCACCAAATCTTTCACCATTCGCTTTATCGGGAGATTTGCAGGAATTAAATACAATAAGTCCCAATATAAAAATTACTCCTATTATTCTGTTTACCATGCTCATGTTTAGATTAATTAAAAGGTGCTATTCTATAACACGCCGAGGTTTAATGACATCAATTGCCGAAAGGAAATGCGCGGCTTCAGCAGAAAACCAGTTATGCGGTTGCCTGTTTTCCGAGTTAACCGAATAAATATATTTAACATATTCTTCTACCCTGGCGGTATCCTTCATTTTTGCGGCCGCATAGACAACGAGGGTCCAAGGATAGTCCTTGCCCAAATTCCCGGTAGACCAGTTACTGTAATAGAAATTAAACTTTTCATACAGATCTTTCGCTCTCTGAGATGAAGGATCAATAACACCAAACATTGTCGGGAAGAGCTGGGCAATTGCATCGGGATAAAAGGTAGTCCACCTAGCATTCAACTTACCCTCATCACCCCTCTGCGAGACAATATTGTACATCACTTCTCTCCACATTTTTAAATCAATAGAGATGGTATTTCTATTCATCAGCAAGGCATAGTCTGACGACGTTGTGAGCAGTCCCTCCTGCTGCAACCATTTGGCCGATGCCAGCCCTAAATTCACTTCACAGTTATCCATTAAATATTTGGCCGGATAACCATAAGTTGCAATTGACAGATAATCATTATTATCGTCCGAAAAATCAGTAGGGATCGTGCTATTCTCTGTATCCATTGTGAACTCCAGGGCCGTTGCTACCGTGCTTATCTCTTTCGTAAATTGCCTCAGCCACTCTTTGTTCTCATCAGACATCATGGCCAATTGGTGTACCAGGGTTAAAAAAGTAGCCGCATAGGAATCTATTGAATCATAAGTACCCTTTGTGGATTCATCAGGGGCATAATAGTCATAAATAGAACCCGGGATTTCCTTACCTCCGGTTACCTTATTTACTGATCCGTTAAGCTTACTAATATACCATTGAATATATTTCCTGGCAATATCCAGGTTTTCTTCCGTGGGATACCGGAGAAGCGCCATCACGGCAAAATTAGAAAAGTACGGAGTGATCCTGCTGTTACTGGCTGTGTTATCCTTTATGGCCCCACTGGGAAGCTTCAGCCCTTGTATATAACTGACCTGGCTTTGGACAACTAAATCATAAACTTCTTTACCTGGACCGGGCTGGGTTTGCGTGGTATCTTGCTTCCCTCCATTGTCGGATATAATGGAAGACTTGCCGCTACACGAAGAAAAAGAGAAAGCAATCAGGAAAAGCCAGATCTTAATTAAGCTAAGCCAATGGTTCCTATTCATGTCAGTTATCTTTAGTTAACTTCTAATACACTTCTATTTCGTAGATAGAATAATTCCACGGAGTTCCTTTGGCATTTAGTTGAACCTTAACGTACCGAACAGCCTCGGGAGAAAAACTGATATCATCATCTCCTCCGTCTCCCGACGTAGTGGAAAAAACGCTTGTCCAATTCTTATTATCGGGAGAAACCTCAACACTATAACCGGAGGCAAAGGCATCCTGCCATATGATCTTTACCCGATCTACGACAAACACTCTGCCCAGGTCGATTACTATCCATTGATTGTCTCCTCCACCCGCCTGCCAAAGAGATGCAGGATTACCATCTACTGCATTGGCCGGAGGAAGGATATCCCCTCCGGGTGTAGCCACCGCTTTCTTCAACGCCAGGTTTTCACCTTTTGGAGGTTTCACCATATCAGAATATACTTCGAACTCCCAGAACGACATATTCCATGGTGTGCCTTGTGTTTGTAAGGTAATTTTTACATATCTGGCAGGCGTATAGTCAAACGTATAGTCAACACTCCCCCCCGTTCCTTCTATAGTAGAATAGACCGTTTTGAAGGAATTATTATCCGTTGATACTTCTATTTTAAATGCCGATGCATAGGCCGCATCCCAGGAAATATGAATCCTGTTAATAGACTGTATCTCTTCCAGGTCGACCTGATACCACCAGGGGGCGCCTGCCGGAGCCGACCACCGCGTAGTGGTATCTCCATCTACAGAAAGTGCCGGGCTATTAAAATTGCCATCAGATGATGCCGGCTTATTCAGCGCTAAATTGGGCGGGGTATAGGCCGGCATGTTGCCTTCCCCTCCCAGGGTATCAATATAGATAAAGCCTCCCCACAACAAAGACCCGATCCGGTTAGTTACCTTTATGGATATCTTTCCCGGGTTGCCGGACGCTAAAATCGCCGTTATGGTTGAATCATCCTTTACCTCGAAGGATGCCGCCTCGTTGCCACCGAAACTGACACTCTTTACGGTAGAGAGATTCATTCCTTTGATCACAACCGTATCTCCTGCGATACCTTCTTCAGGTGAAAAGGAAAGAATTTGCGGGAGCCCTGATGTAGAATCCTGTGGATTAGCATCATATAAGTTTATTCCATACTTTTCCTTTTGGCAGGAAAAAATAAGCAGTGATGCAATAGAAAAACCGATATAGCTTTTTATAGATTTCATCTCAATTAATTTATTTTGTTAAACCGACGTGAAAACATATTCAGCTTTCTAAAGTGATATTTTTACATATTGTGAATAGTTGTTACGAACAATGCCTACATCGGCAATATCCGCCAGAGCTCCTATACGGAAATAGTAATCCCTGCCCGCCTTATAAATACCGGCATTGGCATTTAAATCTATGCTTAGCGTATAGGTGACCTCATTATCGATCGGCGTGGCAGCAAAGGAATTCCTGTCGGAGCCACCCTTAGGATCTAACGCTACGTGAGCTCCTACATAAATATCTGTAAATGAATAAAGCCTGATTTGACTCAATGCCACACCCGGGCCGCCCGCTTCCAAACGAAAAGTTGCCGTGATTTTCCCTTCATTTTCATCATGAATAATTTTCCAGTCTTTTACCCGTATGTAGGGTGTTACCTGAAAATTATAGTTGTTAGCACCGGTGTGAATAAAAAAGCTGTCTATAACAATAGGAAAGAAGTTACCATCCACTAAAGACAGCCTGTAGTAATTAGAGAATACAAAATTATTACGGAACTCACCGGTGTTTTTTATGAGCCAAAATTGGGTTACTTCAGACGGGTATCCCAGCTCCACTGCCTGGATGGTGGAGCCGCTGACCAGATCTTGTTCCACCAGGGAATTCCCCACATTATCCAGTATAGCCCCATAGAATTGCGCATTAGGCCCCTGTAAATTATCCTTTTTACAGGAGGCAAGCACCACCGGGAATATTAAAATAATTATAGCAGCATAAATTACCTTTTTCATATCTTAAATATTATTTACAATCAATATCCTGGATTCTGTATTAAATTATTATTGGAGGTACCCGGTATTGGCCTGTAATACGAGTTCCTTTGAAAAGTGACGCCATTTACCCGGTTATCATAAAAATTATATGCTCTGACGAAGATATATTTGGGGACGGCCTTGCGTAAATCCAGTATTGGCAGCAAGGACAACCGCTTGGTATTGTCAAACAATTCACTGTACTCTCTTCTGCGCACCAGGTCCCAGTAACGCCCGCCTTCAAAGACAAGCTCAATACGGCGTTCTTTCAATACATTTTGCAGCGTGGCCGGAATATGATCTTTATGGGCTGCACGATGGCGAATATCATTCAAAAGCCTCGCGGCCAATGCCATATCCCCCTGACCACTTTCCACTGCCGCTTCAGCATAGTTGAGATAAATTTCAGGCAATCGAAAATCGATATACGGATTATCAGAGCTGAAGAACTTACCATCTACGCGTTTGTCTTCCTGTAAGAATTTCTTCAGGCTGAATCCGGTGGAGGAATAATTCGTATTGGCGGCAGGGCCTCCTAATTCACTAAATCCCGAATATCCGGCGGAACTGGCTGCTCCAAAAGTATAATATGTATTGCCATCCAAACCCACAGCGACATCCGATCGGTACACCCGCGGCTTCCCGTCGGGAGTGATCAACCCGGCCTGCATTACAATCGATACCCCCTTCCATTCGCTGCCCGGCACAATTACACTAGCAAATAAACGAGCATCTCTACCCACAAAAATATCCGACAGGTTGTTATACCCTTTGAAAGGAATGGTTACATCTAAATTCGTGGGATCTGCCACCACATAATCCTCGTTTCCATCAGTGCGCGTGATCAGCGGAGCGCTTACCCCTGTACCGTTGTCGGCATAGTCTTCATACAAATCTACCAGGTTAAGGGTAGGACTAAACCGTCCATAGTAGATGCTGCCCAGATTTGTTTGAGCAGGATTAAAAAATACATCCGTATTATGTCCCTGTTGCCCTGTTTCGCTACCATTTACATAATTCTTACTAAAGATCACTTCACGCTGAACTTCAGGATCCATTGGGCTTTCAAAAATATGCTGGTAATTCTTAGCAGCCGCTTCTACAGATACCGGAGCTGGTTGGTAAAGCTGCTTCCCCGAGTTATTAATAATAGCCAAGGATGCTTCTATACATTGCTTGTAATAATTATCAGCGTCACTATTATTCATACCCCCCAAGAGTTTCAAATCTACCGCCTCTCCTGATACGGGAGCCTTACTCCAATACTTAGCTACAGAAGCGGCAAAGAGCGCAGCTCTCGACTTCAGGGCATAGGCGGCCCACTTGGTTGCCCGCATAGCCCCACCCTCTGCCGATGGGGAAGGTGGGAGATACTTAACGGCAGAATCACATTCACTGAGTATGAAATCCCACGTGGCTTTTTCCGTACTGCGGGGTACAAACAAGGTGCTATCCGTTATATTTTGCGCTTCTTTGATAATGGGTACGCCACCATAACGCTTTGCCAGCGCAAAATAAACGTAAGCCCTTATGAAACGGGATTCGCTCCAAAGTCTGTTTCTCTCGCCTTCTCCTATATGCACCTCATTGATCGTTTCAAAAAACTGATTAATACGCCGGATGGTATTATACCCCCAATAACCATCATTTACCGGACCGGCGCCGGAACCCGCAGTGTATACGCTTTCGTCAGTAAAAAAGCTCGTCGACCAGCCAAGATTAAACCCGGCACCCTGCGGGTAATAATTAAACCTGCTGCCCGGATTGTAAGAAAAATCTTCTATGGGCATCTGGTTATACAGTGTGGCCAGCAGCGCTTTGATGCCATCGGGATTGGACAGCACATCAGAAGCAGGAACCCGGTCGAGAGGCTCCACATCCAAAAATTTTTTACAGGATGTAAAGCAGAAGGCAGCCACCAGCGTAACAAGGAAATAAAATTTAAATATTTTTTTCATAATGCTCGGTTCTAAAATTTAATGCTGATTCCCATATTAAATGACTTCATAAGCGGATATCTCAGATCGGCGCTGTAAGCCCCTTCCTCCCGTTCAGGATCGAGCCCCTTTAAGTATTTATTGGAAATAGTAAAAAGATTATAACAGTTTGCAAATACCTGTACCTCATTGAAGCGAATGGCATTCATCCAGGTAGAAGGAAGACTATACCCCAGTTGCATACTCTTTATGCGCAGGTAGGCGGCGTTCAGCATCCACTTCTCTGTTATCAAGGGATCAGGCGTTCCGGTAAGATCGGTTTTGAGCGCCGGCCAATATCCCGCTACCCATTCAGTATTAGGATCAAAGGGATCGGCAGCCGGATCGGCAGTGTGCCACCTGTCCATATATTGCGTCCACATCATTGGATTGGTAATATATCCCCACAGATCAACGGGGGAGGTAAATATGCTATACAAAGCGGCCCCCTGCATCACAACATTAAAATCAAAACGTTTCCAATTCAACTGCAAGGACAGCCCGTACTGCAAGGGAGGATTATTGGCATAAGCGCCTCCAATCTGGCCAGACCAGTAAATAGGCACCATATCATCGGCATTAATGGTTCCGTCTCCATTTGCATCTACAATCCTGGAGCTGCCGGGAAGGTTTTTTGAATTTCCAAGACTCAATCCCATTAAAGGGGCAGTTTGATATTGATCCAAAGAAGTATAAACGCCATCGGTCAGGTAGCCAAATGCAACTCCCTCATAACGCCCGTCTGCATAAATATTCCTCCACCGTTGCATTGAACTTGAATACGGTGCCCGTTCTGTATGAATATATTTTTTTCGGCTGTAAGTAACATTGGCATTAACACTGTATTTTACACTCCCTATCCTACCCTGATTCCTGACACTGAATTCTATCCCCCGGACCAGGTCTTTATTCAGGTTTTCCTGAGGAAAAGAAGCCCCAAAGGTGTTGGTGATGCTTTCAGCCCTGGTAGCTAACAGTCCATCTTCCGTCTTCTGAAAAACATCAGCACTCAATCCCAATTTACCACCCCAAATCTCTGCGTCAATACCAATGTCTGCCAGCCGGGTCTTTACCCAGCTCAGATTGCTGTTCACCACGCCGGGAGCAATCAGCCCGTTTGTCAGTATCCCATCATCAAATACATAACCTCCGGAAATATCCGAGAGCTGATATCCTCCCAAATACTGGAAAGGAAGCCCGGCATCCTGGCCATTGATGCCATAAGAAAACCGCAATTTCAGGTCAGAGATGAAAGAGATATTATTCCTAAAAAAGGATTCTTCAGATACACGCCAACCTGCCGAAACTGCAGGAAAAGAGGCCCATCGATTTTCAGGAGCATAACGATAAGACCCGTCCAGTCTGGAAATAAATTGAAAAATATATTTATTCTCATAGCTATAGTTCACCCTTCCCATATAAGACAGATAATGTTCGGTAGAACGATTTCCGCCATTCTGGCTATTCGTTAAGCTGCCTTGGTCTATCACATCATGGGTATACAATTGATCGTATTGCCGTTGAGCATTCAGGTTGTTGCCGGTAAGGCTACGCATTTCAGAGATCAGCGTAGCGGAAACATTATGCTTACCGGCGAAAGTATTCTTATAAGATAAATTGGTCTGGATGTCCGCTCTGGAGAACTTATTCATAGATTCCCTGTATGTAGTTTTGGGAGCAGGAGATACCAAGGCACCGGTCTTATAATCATACAACGGATACCCTTTATTTAAATTTGAACTGATTCTGACATTACCGTCAAATGCGCCCAAAAGGTTAACTGAAAAGCCCTTGAGCCATGGTGCGGTATATGTTAGTTCAACAGACGACTGATATTGAAGATTCTGGTATCTTTCGTAGCCGGAAATACCTTCATTACCTTCTGCATAAGGATTTGTTCCTTCTGGAGGTACATAGCTCATACGCGTTGAATCTCCGATTACTGTGGGACCTACTTTCTGATCCGCGATAAGAATGGGTTTGAACAACCAAAAGAAAGTATTCTGTGGTGCATTATTCTCATCCACTCTCCCACCCACCTTAATGGAAACTTTTAGTTCTTTCGTCAACTTGGCATTCAGAGCAGTAAAAAAATCATATTTCCTGTAATGCTCCATATTACTTTTCAGTAAACCATTATCTTGTTGATATCCGAAGTTGGCATAATAATTAGCCTTGTCATCACCCCCAGTTACCGAGAGATTGTGCTGTTGCTCGGTGGTAAATTTATGTAGCGTTAAACCATACCAGTCTATCTCCTGGTAGCCTGGATCAGTACCTGCTTTCCACTTCTCCAACACTTCTTCGCTATAGGCGGGCGACAGACCGCTATTTCTGTTTTCTTCATTCTTAATCAGCAGGTAGGTATAAGCAGATGTTTTGTCTCTCAATCCTGTAGGCTTTTTCATACCGAAGTGGGTGGAATAGGAAAATTGTGTTTTACCGGTATGTCCAGACTTAGTGGTGACAATGATCACTCCGTTGCCGGAGTTCATTCCGTACACGGCAGCCGAGGCATCTTTTAATACCGAAATATTCTCAATGTTCTCCGGGTTAAGGCGTGCAAAGTCTGATATCCCGTCTCTGATCACTCCGTCAATCACGATCAGAGGAGTGCCGAAGCCACGAATATTGACCATGCTCATAAAACCGCCCGGCTCATCGCTCTGCTGACGAATTTGCAGGCCCGGTACTTTCCCTTGCAGATCTGTTACCAAATTCATGCTTTTGGTACTCTTGATCGCTTTATTGTCGATAGTAGATACAGCCCCGGTTAAATCTTTTTTCTTCTGCGTTCCATACCCCACCACCACTACCTGATCCATTTCATTGACTGCCTGTTTTAATTTTATGGAGAGGCTTTTACTTTGTGTTACTGTTATTTCCTGCGGTATATGACCTACAAACGAAACCACCAGCACATCTCCGGGGTTGGCATCAATAATAAAGCTACCGTCTGCTCCGGTGGTTGTACCTTTTGCTGTTCCTTTAACTACAATGCTAACGCCAGATAACGGCTCGCCCGTTTCCGAAAGTACCTTACCGTTAATTTCCAATACAGGGATATCCTGTTCAGAGTTCACAGTACCTGGAGGAAGTGCCTTTTTTTCTTCCAACCGGGTAGTCACCACGATCGTATTGTACCGTATCAGGAAGCTGACCGGCTGATCCCTGAAACAGTATTGCAATACTTCTGTGAGGTCTGCGTTTTTTACATCAATCGTAATGGGTTTGGTTTTCCTGAGCAGGTCGGGGTTATATATGGCATCATACCCTGTTTGGGCTTTTACCATTTCAAATACCTGTTCCAATGAGATGTTTTTGCCTGAGAGGGAAACTTTTTGGGAGTAGGTTCTGGCACTTACGTGTAAACAGGCAACAAATAACAACAAAGCAGTTAATTTCATATAAAGCAATGTTTGCGCCCATAAATACCTTTTTGCGAAAAAGGTATTGCCATAAGCATTTTGGTTCATACTTTTGTTTAAGTTTTGATTTACGAAATTGTTTTTTAGCCGAAGCAACCACAGTAGTTCAA
>CAZREP010000111.1:15692-17394 GCA_964599035.1 uncultured Terrimonas sp.
TCAAAACCATCGGGGACCCTGTAACGGCAGGGTTCCCGTTTTGTTTTACTGACGGTTATTTTTACAGATGGTTCATTTGATCATAAGCATATTATTGGTGATTGGTAATATTATTGTCATGTCAATCAAATTATGTCGATATTTTGTCGTGAGACGAGAAACGAACTTTCCCATCTCATCTTTCACGTTTGACCATAGCACTATTTATAATCTGATCTTTCTTAAAGACGGGCGCTCACGGTAATATTTCTTCCCTGGACCGAGAACTTCACCCTGCCTTCGCTCTCCAATATCTCCAGCAGCTTTTCTATGTTATCCTTACGGCTTATGCCTCCCGAGAACCGGATAGCGCTGAGATCGCCTTCCGTTTTAATCTCTACATCGTACCAACGTGCCATCTGGCGCATTATGCTTACCACATCGGTATTATTAAATTTGAATCTCCCGTTTTTCCAGGCCAGCACTTCTTCTATATCGGGGTTGCTTTTTTGAAATACGCTGCTGTTAGCGGCAATACTTGCCTGCTCACCCGGCACTATTTTCATCTGGGCACCCTCTTTCCTTACCATCACCGATCCTTCCACCAGGGTTGTTCTCATCGCATCCTCATCAGGATAGGCATTGATATTAAAATGAGTACCCAAGACCGTTACTTCCATTCCTCCCGTTATACCCACACGCGGAACAACGGAAACCCGGAACGGCTTTGATTTATCCCTGGCTACCTCAAAATATGCTTCTCCTGTTATGCTTACTTTTCGCTCTCCACCCGTAAAAGCAGTAGGAAAGCTTATGGACGAGGCGGCGTTCAGCCATACTGCCGTTCCATCCGGCAATACAACCTGGTACTGTCCGCCACGGGGCGTAGTGATAGTGTTAATGAAAACGGCCTGCGCGTCCCTCTTCACAAGCTTCGATGCATCATATACCAACCTGCCGCCCTTACTTAATATGTCAACATTTCCCTGTTCCTTAATAACATCCTGCACGGTACTGTCTAACACTACTTGCGATCCATCCGCAAGGGTCAGCACGGCTTTGTCGCTACCCGGTAGTATTGTATTAACTTCGGCTATAGGCTTATTGGCCGGATTACTGCCGGGAGCACCCGCAAAAAACCAGGCGGTTCCTGCAATAGCAGCTATTAATGCAGCGGCGACAAGCCATTGCACTGTTTTTTTATTTAAGAAACGTCTCACAGGGAATTGTTCGGTAACCGGCAGATCAAGTCCCATTTTTTCAAAAATACGCTGTGCGTGCAATCCGCTACCTGTCCTTTCCATCTCCAACAACGCATCCCCAAGGGTTTCATCATCCACCAGCTTTTCAAATAATACCCGGTTTTCCACCCTGCTCCCTTTCCATTCCTCCAGCACTTGCATTTCCTCTTCGGAAATACTGCTATCCCGGTATTTCCGGATCAAACCTGCAATCCATATTGACCGCTGCATCTCTTTTTCTGTCATGGGGAGATATTACTTTTTATACATAATACACCGCGAGGCAGCATTTGTACCATTTTTTTTCTCTTTTTATTATTGTTGTCCGGAAAAAGCCTTTAGTGTCGTCATCCACTTTATTTTGTAAAGATTTTCTCTAAAGAATGTTTATTTAGGCTTGCTGTTTAACATATTTTTCTATGCCACGAATGGGGCTGTCTCAAAAGGGCAGCCTCTTTTTTTATAGGGAAAACAAAATGAGG
>CAZREP010000112.1:0-17198 GCA_964599035.1 uncultured Terrimonas sp.
AAGTGGTACGTGAGCTGGGTTTAGAACGTCGTGAGACAGTTCGGTCCCTATCTACCATTAGAAAAAAGACATTAAAGTTTACTTTTAGTACGAAAGGATTGGGGTAAATAAACCAATGGTGTATCATTTATTTTTTTTTAGTAAGATGAGTAGCTACGTTTGAATTAATAAGTGTTGAAATCATATAAATACGAAATAAATTTAATGTTTTTTTCTTGTTTTAACATCAGATTAGTGTTTTGTTAAATCAATTGTTTATTTATAGAGATATATGTGCATATTGAGTTATTTAAATTAAATAAAAATTTTTTTTTTAGGTTAAAAAATGTGAAATTGTGTTATTTATTTTTTTTTTTTTATGATTTGTTACTTTGTTCTTTTTAATATTTGTATTATGATATTTTTTTTTTTGTTTTGTGTTTAGTTTCTGTATATGAATGGTTTGTTGGTGTTTTAGATTGGAGTTAATATTTTTTTTATATTTTTTTATGGGTTTGGTTTTATCAGACTTTGTTAATTTATCGTTGGTGTTATTCTGTGTTGGTTTAGGGGGGCTTATAGTTGTTAGAACAAATTTCATAGTTATATTATTATCTATTGAGTTAATTTTGTTTGCTGTTAATATGAATTTTATTATTTATTCTGTATATTTAGATGATTTATTAGGGCATATTTATGCTTTAATTGTGTTAGCAGTGGCAGCCTCAGAATCAGCTATTGGTTTAGCTATATTAGTTGTTTATTATCGTGTTCGTGGGGTTGTTTCGGTTGATTTTATAACCGCGTTAAAAGGGTGATTTATTATTTAAATATTTTTTTTTCTATGTTTATTTTTATATTATTATTGCCATTAATTACATTTATATTATTATTTTTTTGTGGTAAGCAGTTGGGTATCAGTGGAACCCAGTGTCTGGCGACGTTTAGTGGGTGTTGTTCTTTTTTTTTGACGGTTTTTTATTATGTAAATTATTTAATGTTTGGAGATATTATTGTTTTTGATACCGGTTTTGATTGGTTTGGTGGTTATTATGTTGTGGTTCATTGGGCGTTTTTTTTAGATATTGTGAATTGTTCGTTGGTTTGTTTAGTAACGTTTATTTCTTTATTAGTGCATATTTATTCATTTAGTTATATGCAAGATGATATTAGTTTTATACGATTTATTGCTTATTTATCATTGTTTACGTTTTTTATGTTATTTTTATTAATGAGTACTAATTTTGTTCAGTTATTTTTTGGTTGGGAAGGGGTAGGTTTATGTTCCTATTTGTTAATAAATTTTTGGTTTACGCGTGTACAAGCGAATAAAGCAGCTATAAAGGCCATGTTAATTAATAAAATTGGTGATGTTAGTTTATTGATTGCAATTGTATTATTATATTGGATGTTTCATTCGTTTGATTTTTCTGTTATTTTTGCAGTTGTTCCTTTTGTGGAAACTTATAGTATGGATTTTTGGTTTTTTGAAGTAACTTTTTTAAATGTTGTTGCATTTTTTTTATTTTTAGCTGCGGTTGGGAAATCTGCACAATTAGGTCTTCATGTGTGGTTGCCTGATGCTATGGAAGGGCCGACTCCTGTGTCTGCTTTAATTCATGCTGCAACAATGGTGACTGCAGGTATTTTTTTAATAATACGTTGTAATATTATTTTTAATTATGCCGATCTTATTTTAGATTTAATGGTTGTAGTTGGGTCTTTAACGGTTTTTTTTGGTGCAAGTGTTGCTTTTTTTCAATATGATTTAAAAAAAGTTATAGCATATTCAACCTGTAGTCAATTAGGTTATATGATGGTTGCGTGTGGGTTAACAAGGTATGATGTTAGTTTATATCATTTAATTAATCATGGATTTTTTAAAGCATTATTGTTTTTAGCTGCTGGGGTTGTTATTCATGCTTTAAATGATGAACAGGATATGCGTCGAATGGGTGGTTTAGTTAAATTAATGCCTTTTACCTATGTTGTATTTTTAATAGGATCTTTATCATTGATTGGTTTTCCGTTTTTTAGTGGTTTTTATTCTAAAGATCTTATATTAGAATCTTGTTTATTAGAAGGTCGCTTTTTGCATATTTTTTGTTATGGTTTATGTGTGTTAGGGGTTTTTTTTACAGCGGCATATTCGTTTCGTTTAATTTTTTTAACGTTTTTGGTAAAACCTAATGGGTTTATAGGGGTTTATAAAAATATACATGATGCAGATATGATTATGGTTGGTGTTTTAACGTGTTTAAGTATATTGAGTGTTGTTAGTGGGTATGTTGGTAAAGAAATTTTTGTTGGCTTTGGAAATAATGTATGGGGAAATGCTATTGTGTTCCCTATCGATAAACCATTGTTAAGTGATGTTGAATTTTTAAAATTTTATGTGAAATTATTGCCATTAGTTTTTATGTTATGTGGATGTTTTGTTAGTATTTTGTTTAATTATTATTTTTTTTTTAAATTGTTTGTTTATGATAAAATTTTTAAAAATTTAGAGCAGTTTGTTTTTTTTTATAGTTTTTTTAATCAAAAATGGTTTTTTGATTTTTTTTATAATGTTTTTGTAGTTAATTTTTTTATTTTTTTTGGTTATCATGTTTCGTATATTAAATTGGATAAAGGTGTTTTAGAATTGGTAGGACCTTTTGGGTTTTATACGTTTTTTTATAAAATTTATGAGGGTTTATATTTAATGCAGTCAGGTAATATTATTAATTATTTATTTTATTTTTTTTGTTTATTATCAATTTGTATTTTTTATATTTTTTTACCTTATAGTATTAATGTGGATTTAATCGTTTTAATTTTTTTAAGTTATTATTTTTATATTGATGATGAGAAGGGGTAATTTTTTAAAAAAATTGTTGAGATTTCATTTAGTATTTAGTATTTTGTTGGGATATTGTTGGAGTATTTATGCATGGTGTATGCGGTTCATTATTGATTATCTGCGAATGGCTATATTTTTCATATTTAATTATTATTTAATTTTTATAAACATTTTTAGTGGTATTTATAAATTTTTTAAAAATTTATGGTTTATTTGTTGTGCGTTTTTTTCTAAATATAAAATTTTGTGTTTTTTTTATAAAATTTTTGTTAATATTTTTTTTTTTTTTTTTGGATTGTTTTGTTTTTTATTTTTTTTATTTTTTTTTATTATTTTTGTTTTTATTTAGAAGCTTATTTTCTTTTTTTATTTTGTTTTTTTTCTTATATTTTGTTTTTAGTTTCTTATTTAATTGGTGTTGGTGTTAAATTTTTAATGTGGTTATTTTTACGCGTTTATGTAGTTTGGCCTTTTTTTTTTTTTTTGGAAATTTTTATTTTTTTTTTTCGGTTAATTTTTGGCGGTACGCGAGAAGTTTTTGATGTTGTATTTTATGGGAGTTGGGATGATGTGTCTAATACTGCAAAAATTCGAACTTATAAAAATACTATTAATATTTTTAAAGCATCTGTGTTGGGGTGGCGTTTTCGGTTACGTCTTAAACGTATTTTTTTAGTTTTTGTTTGTTTGATTTTTTTTTGTTGGTGTTTTACTGTAAAAAATTTATTTTATGATATTTTTATAGTTTTGCCTTTTGTATTGGTGAAAGTTATAGATTTTTTTTTTTTTTTTTTTCCTAAATTTGTATTAACTTTTTTTTTATTTTGTTATCAGCAAATAGTAACCAAAGGGTTGTTATATGTAGGTAAAATTTTATTAATTGATTTTTTTAATATTGTTGTAGTTTTTTTTTTTTTTTTTAAAAGTTTATTTATAAAAATTTTTTCAGTTTGGTTTATGGGGTTCTTTAATGGGTTAAGTTTTGATATTTTTTTTAATTTATCTGGATCAAAATTTGTTAGTTTATGTTATGTTTTGTTTTTGAAAAGTTGGAGTATTGTTTTTTATCAATTTTATAATTTTGGTTATTCGGCGTTAGGTGCTCTATTAATGTGGTTTAATACGTATACTGTTCAGGATTTTACTTTAAGTAGTAGTTATTTTTTGGTAGATGGTAGTCGCTTTATCGGTATTTTTTTTTTCAATTTATATAATGATTTTATTGGGTGGTATAATCAACATAATGTTTTATTATTTAATTTTTGTAGTTTTATTGGTTATTTAGTTATGGTTATTTTTTTTATTTATTTGTTTTATTTTATATATGTTATTTATATTATGGTTTATTTGAAAATTAAGTATCCTTTTTTTGGGTTTATTTTTAAAAAATATGGTTTTTTTAGGTATTATAATTTTAGTCAAGTTTTTTTGTTTTTTTTTGGTATTTGGGTTTGTTATTTTTTTAATTTTATAAGTGTAGTTATTAAATTTTTTCGTGTATTTGTTATTTTTGAGTTCTTATTATTTTTAGGGCGGTTTATGAATGATAAATTTGGTACGTCCAGTAATGATTCTATGTTTTTAAGGCTTAATTATGATTTTATTAATTTTGTTTTATTTGAGGTTGGTGATACATTAACTAATTATTTTTTAGAAAATGACAAAAAAAAGGAAAACGTTCAGGTTAATAAGGTAAAAACATCAGTTCGAACTGATTTGTTGTATTTTTTTACAAAAATTGATAAGCGTTTTTTTATGGAAATAAATACGGATGCGGTCTTTCGTTATTTGTTTCGTGGAGTTTTTTTTAATCGAAAAATTATTAATTTACATTTTTCTTCTTTTGGTATAAATTTATTAAAAGTTGCGCCTCTTCGACAAAAGTATACTGAAGATGCAACTTATCGTGATTTTTCTGTTGGGGATTTTTATAGTTATCCTGGTCAATTGTTAATGGGTTCTTTTTTGTTAAAATATCAATGGGGGATAGGTAAAGGTAAATTTTTTGAGTATATTAAACAGAATAGGTGGTTGTTATTTTATGAGTATCGATTGCATTATTTAAAAAAAATGAGGGTAAAACATGGAGATGAGTTAAAAAATTCAAAAATTTCGCCAGAGAGTAATGAAAGTCGTATTCCGCGGTTTGTTTTTTCAAATCCAGTATTTTTGTATTTGTCAGATTATTTAAGTAGTTTTAAAAAGCGGCAAAGTAAAGAGCTTTTTCGTAATGTTAGTGATTATTCATATTTTTATTTTCATTTCCGTCAAATATTTTTTGAACCTATTAATGAATTTTTTTTTTATTCGTCAAAAGTTTTGCAGTATTTTGCAATTTTTGATAAAAAATTTACTGCGAGTATATTTTCTGATTATTATGAATTGGATGTTGATTTGGATTTATTTAAAAGTTTAAAGGGAGTAGTTTGGAAAAAAAAGGTGGTGTCTGATAAAAAATTTGACATTATTAAAGAGTATTTGTATCGTAAACGTAAAGTGGAAGATAAACTTTTAGAACGTGTTATCCTTTCGTATTTATCTAATTATTTAGTTTATACATTACGTTTAATATTTTTGCAAAGACATTTATATGTTAGGTATAATAAAATATTGTCTCGTAAGTATTTTATTGGGCCTGTTATAATATTTAGGTTACGTTATTCGCTTTTTGGTTTGTTTTTTAAAAAAATTTATGAAATTTTTTTTTTTGGAGTATTTGCAAATGAAATGTTTTTGTTTAAGTTAGGGTCTGAGCGTATTTTTTTTGGAATTTTTAAGTTTGGTATTGTATCCGTGGATTTATTGGGTCCTGTTAAATTTATGTATTTTTTTTTTTTTTGGCCATTTAAAATTTTTTATGATGTTATGTATAATGGATTTTTTAAAGATTTATTTGGAGAGTATAAAGATTTTTTAGTTGATGAAATATCTGTTGATGATTTAAATAATTCTTTTGCTGATGAAGATTTAGAAGATATTGAAGAATTATATGGTGAAACTTTATCTTTATTTGATCGTATGTTTTTACGATTGTCAACATTTTATGATGTTGAATCAGGTTTAGACCCAGAAGATGAGTTTTTATTTGATGTTTATATTGGAAATGCAACGCATGATGGTGATGGTTTAGGTGATGCTACAGAAGCGCTATTGTTAAAAACACATGGATCTAATGGTGTTTTGTATGATTCGGGTTCAAAATATTTAGAAAAAGATGGTTTAATTACACCGTTTGTGTTTACTAATAATGCGCTTATACAAATTTATTTAATTAGTTTTTTTATGATTCGTGATGCTTTTTTTGTGTTTTTGCAGCGGGTTTTTTATATTATTTTTTTTAACAAAGTTGTGACTAGTATATGTAAATTTATAAGAGCTTTATTTTTTTTTTTTATTTTTTTTTATGTTATGTTTCTTTATTTGGCATGTATTTTTTGGAGCGGTTTATTGCAAATAGGTTGGTGGTTTTTTTATTTTATTTATTTTTGGAGTTTTTCTGTTTTGCAGTTTTGTGGGTGGTATTTTATATATTTTGTTGATTTTGTGGCAATTAAATTTAATAATTTAATTACAAGGTTTGTTAATTTTAGTGATAAATATTATGTAATTGATATTATTTTAGTTATTAATTTATGTCCGTTTTTAATTTTAAGATTAAAATTTATTAGGTTATTTTTGGATTTATGTGTTGAAGCTTGGATGGTTTTTTTTAAATTTTTTAATAAGATTTTTTTTCGTTTTTTTTTTAAATTTAAAGGTTTTTGGTTATTGGTTTTTAAATATTTTGTTATTTTTAATAAGTTTGTTTTTTGGGTCTTATTTCGGTTTTTTTTATTTTATATAGTGTTTTATTTTTCGTTATTACATTATGATAATTTATATGATTATATTAGTTTGCAATTTAATTTTAATTTTAGTTTTCGAACATTTTTTTTATTATATATGGTTTTTTTTTTTCTTGGGGTTGTGTTCATTATAGGGCCAACGACTAGAGTAGGTTGTTGGCTTTGGGCTGTGCGGTATGATTATTTGTTTGTTTTATTTGTTTTATGGGTTTTGAGTGCTTATATAGTTACAATTGAATTATTGTTTTTAGATTATTGGGGAACATTAAATGCACATAATCGTATTTATGGTAGTTTATTTTATGATAATTTGATGTTTTATTTAGAGGATGTTGGTGAAAATTCTGGTTATTTATTATCAAATATATTTGGTCATACATTTATGTATACATTTTATGAAGAGAATATTGATTACTATGGGTTAAGTTATTTATATAAATATGGTTTTTTTGATAATAAAGCGGTTAAATTTGTTGAAACATTATCGTATTATAATAATGTTGATTTGCTTAATCGTTATTGTTTGAATGGTCTAGTTTATAAACCTGATTTATTGTTTTCTCGTGAGTTAAATAATTTTTATAAGTTGTTATATATGCGGACTGAGTTTAAAGATATTACAATGGCATTGTGGTTTGATTATCAACATAAATCGGATTATTTTTTGGAAAATTTTGCTTTTAAAACTACTGTTGCTGGGTGGCCGGAAACGTTTTATAATGAGAGTGAAATTTATGGATATAATGACCGTATGGATCCGATTGGTAAAGATAGAGAGTCAAATACTATTTATTATCCTTATTTTTTGAAAGCACTACCTAAATTAGATCTTCGTTTTACTGGTATTAGAGATAATATTCATGGTGGAATTTCAGCTGTAAATTATATGCGTTTACGTCCGTATCATTATGGCATTTATTTACCGGATTTTTCTTTTTTAGGCTCTGAAGCTTGGTGTAGGCATGTTAGTATTATGCAGAAAGATCCTAATTATTTAGTTGATAGTTTATTTTTGGATGATGATGAATCATTTGAAGAAACGCATGAAGAAAATATGTAAGTAGTTTTTGTATGCGTTTAGTTCGAAAATCGTTATTTGTGGAAGCTTTATATGATTTTTTTTTTAGTTATCCAGCCCCATCAAATTTGACATATTTATGGAATTTTGGGGTATATTCGTTGGTTTGTTTAATCATTCAAATTGTTACAGGTATATTTTTAGCTATGCATTATGTAGCAGATCAATCATTAGCTTTTACTAGTGTGGAACATATTATGAGAGATGTGCAAATTGGTTGGTTATTGCGGTATATACATGCAAATGGTGCGTCTATGTTTTTTATTGCTGTATATATTCATATATTTCGTGGTTTATATTATACTTCTTTTTTATATCCGAGACATGTATTATGGATTAGCGGTGTCATTATTCTGTTATTGATGATTGTTACTGCGTTTATGGGGTATGTGTTACCTTGGGGTCAAATGAGTTTTTGGGCTGCTACTGTTATTACAAATTTAGTTTCTGCGGTTCCTAAGATTGGTAATTCGATTGTTGTTTGGTTATGGGGTGGTTTTGCTGTTGATAATGCTACATTGAATAGATTTTTTAGTTTGCATTATTTAATGCCTTTTGTTATATTGTTACTTGTTTGTATTCATTTAATTTTTTTACATGAAAATGGTTCAAATAATCCGTTAGGGGTTGAGTTTAAGCATATTGATCATGTTACAATGTATCCTTATTATATATTAAAGGATCTTTTTGGTATTTTGGTTTTTTTTGTATTTTTTAGTATTTTTTTATTTTTTTATCCAAATTTGTTAGGTCATACTGATAATTATATTATTGCTAATCCTATGGTAACGCCTACGCATATTGTTCCTGAATGGTATTTATTACCATTTTATACTGTATTGCGATCTATTCCTAATAAATTATTGGGGGTTTTGGGTTTATTATTTTCTATTTGTATTTTATTGTTTTTACCACTATTGTTGCGTACTGAAGTACGTACACTGAATTTTCGACCGATATCTCGTTTTTTTTTTTGGTTTTTTTTATTTGATTGTTTTTTGTTAGGTTGGATTGGTAGTCAAGAAGCAGCTTCGCCTTTTATTGAGGTAGGGCAGTTTGCAACTGGTTATTATTTTTTTCATTGGTTAGTTGTTATGCCATTTGTCGTTTTTGTGGAAGGTAGTGTGTGGAATAATATTTATTATTTATTTGGTACAACTTTATTTAATAGAGGTCCTATTGTATTACCTTTTAATGACTTAAGTTATTTATTTTTTCGTTTAGGTTTTAACGTTGAAGAAATATTAGTAGGGTTTCATCGTATTCCGTATTTGTCGGATGAGAGAGAACCTTACTAAAGTAATAAATAAGAATATAATTTTTTTTTTTATGTTTAAAATTATTATATTGAAATTTTTTAGGATGGTGCATTGGTTAGGTTTGGTTGCAAAAAGTCTTATAGGTTTATTAGCGGTACATGAAAAAATTTTAAAAAAGTATTTTTTTTTTAAAAAATATTTGAATAATTTGGTATTGTATAGTGATAATAAAAAATTAAAAAAAAAAAATAAACTTGTTTTTGGGCAATTTTTTAAGGTTAAAGAATTTTTAAAAGGTGTTTCTATTAAGGATTCGATGAATAATGAAAATGAATTAAATTGGAAAGATTCTAAAGGATTGTCGGGTAGTTTGGTTTTTTTTTTCGTTTTAAAAATTTTTATTTTTTTGGTTATTTTTTATATTTTTGTAACATTTATGGAAAGTATTTTTATTGAGTTTTTTTTTCCGGATCTTGTGTGTCATAATTTGAAAAAAACGTCATTAGATAAGACTTATATTTTATTATTATCGCCAGCACCGTTTTATGGGCATTTAAAATCTTGGTTTACAGGTCATTGGTTATTTAGTACGCGTGTGTATTATAATAGTCGTAAATTGCGTAGATTATTTGGTAAAAGGTATTATTCTCATATTTCGGTTAATGTTAATAACAGGACATTTACTAATCCATTATCAGCTAATTGGTATACTACGATTCAATTAGTCTCTCGTAGTGCTAAGAGGTATTGGTTTAATATACCAAAGGGTATTCCAGTTAGGAATAAATATTATCGAGTTCGTACGTTTTTTTTTAATTATGGGATATTGAAACGTCGGTTATTTAATAATGATGAACAAAATTATAAAATTGGAAAAGTTGGTTCTAGTTTCTATAGAGCTTATTATGATAATAGGTTTCGAAAAATATTAGGATTTAAACATGTACATTATTCGTCATTGACAAAATTTTTATTTGTTCATTATACTAGGTTTGTGTTATGGTGGAAAGAAAGGAGGATTTATTGGCTTGATGAGATTTATATTTATAAAAAAATTAGACGAACACCAAGTGGTGTGCCTCATAGAGCTGCTTATTCGAAATTTCTTAAATTTTTTTTGCCTTTTTTTAAATATTTTTGGATTCCGTGGGTTGATTTTTGGAATTTTATATTTATTAAAACGTTTACGTGGTTTGGTAAGTTAATAATGTATCCTAAATGGGGTAAAATTTTATTATTTCGTTTTATTACAATGATGACAGGTACTTTTTTGCATACGGTTCCTATTCAATTTTTTTTTTGTTGGTTTTTATTGATTATTCAACTTTATATATTATTTATGTTTTATTCGTATTATGTGAATTTGGTTGATCATGATCATGATAAAGATTTTTGGGATTTTATTGGTTTTTTTTTTTTTTTTTTTTTTATTTATAATTTGTCTTTTATTTTTTATTATTTTGGATTTTTTAGTGAAGATATTTTGCAGTTGTAGACATGTTGAAATATTTTTTTAATATAATAGTTAAGTTGAGTAATTATGTATATGTAGTCGGTAAATTTATCGTGGATGGAAGTCTTATCAAAAAAATAGGTAAGTTTTCATCCGTATTATTTAGTAGTGAGCAGGAAGATCGAAAGAAATTAGAGGAGGATTTGCGAATTTTTGAAGAGTTTATTGAAAAAATGTCAAAAGATGAAAATAAAGTTGAGGATATTTTTTGTGATGAGGTAAAAATGGAAGATGATTCTTTTGTGGATTTTAATAGTGAGGAATTTAAAAAATTAAAAAAAAATATTATTGCAAAAATTTATGTTATGGACAAAAAAAAGGGGGGTGGTTTACCTGGTGGTTATGCACATGCAAACGTTGATCAAAATGGGCGTACGGTGTTACGTGGGAATACTATCGAGGAAATGATTCAATATATAACTCTTGAAGATATAATGAGGCCTATACCCCCATGGCGGCCAGGTACTTTTGGTTATAGGCGTGCGACTGATAGATTTTCTAGATATGCCGAGTATGTTGCTACTATGATGGCATTAGAAGAGGATCCGATTTATAGGGTTAGTGAGGTAAAAAAATATTGGTACTCTCTTGGGTCTTATTATGATTATACTAATAAAGAGACTTATTATTATTATTTTAATAAAGATCTTATTTTATTTCTTAGGCGTTTACGTCGTAAAGATATGGTAAAAATGCGAAAGCGTTTTTGGCCATTGTATTATAAAGCTTGCTTGAATGGTGCGTTATCAAATATTAAATTAAAAAAACGTATGAAAAATTTATATTTGTTTAGCAGGCAAGTTCGTATTATGAAGCGTTATTTAAATAAAAAAAATTTAAATCGAAATATATTGAGATCTAGAGTGTTAGATAAAAAATTATTAAATTTTAGGCGTTCAGGGTTGTTAGGAGCGCGTGATTTTATACAAGGAATGGTTCCGGTAAAACCAATTAAGGTTGAGCCTTCGATATTATGGTCCTCAACAAACTGGGATCGTTTTTGTGCGGATTATCCTGTGGTTTTAAAAATTCAAAATTATATTATTTCATTGCTTTCTCAACCAATGCCTACGCATAAGAAAGTTATTTCTGAACCTGGTTTTAGATTGCATCGTTTTTCAAAAAAATTAAAATCTACCAGGTCAAAATTTGCGCTTGGACCTACAAAATGGCATCGTTATTCGTTATTATCTAAAAAATGGAAACGTTATTATAATTTTTCGCAAATAAATGTTGAGCACTTAAATAATTTGGTTGCGCAGCGTTTTTTTTGGAAAAAATTACGTCGTAATTTGCATTATACAAATAATTTTGTTAAATATTATAAGTCATTTTATAAATTAAAAAGATATTATAGACGCTTACTTATACTTTCTAAAAGCAAATCCATGGAATTAGATGATGTGGTAATTAGATTATTTAATAGTTTAAGGAGACGATATGATCGTGAACTAATTAAGAGGACTTATAACGTTATTAGGCGTTATGTACGATTTAAAGTTCGCTATGCGTTAAAACGTAGGACTAATCAACTTCGTTTTAATAAATTTTTGGAAAAAGCTGTTAATTCTTTTTTTCGTGAGTCAAATAGAGAGCGTAAGAAAAAAACGTTGTTTGTAAAAAGTAAATTGGGCGGAGAATTTTTTGGTGATGAAAAATTTTTTAAAGAATTTTTTAGTTATATTCGTGGTTTTTGGAAAAAATTTAATTTAAGTAATTTTTTTTTTCGTTTAAAAGAATTTTTTTTTTTTTATATTTGGCGGTTTGTGGGGTTTTTAAAGCATTTTTTTTTTGGTATTAATTATAGTTTATTATTCTTTTCATGGGATGATCCTGGAAGTTTGCTTATATTTTTTGCTATTAGTATTGTTTATTATTTTTGTGTTCTTGTTCTGTTAAAAAATGTAATTGTTCGTAGTAATAGTTCTGATAGTTTTGGTGTATTTATAAAAAATCAAATGTATTATGATTATAATAAAGGTGGTCTTGTTTTCTTTTTATTATTATTTTTATTTTTAGTTTTATTTAGTTTTTATTTGTATTTATTTTTTTATCAAGTGTTTATTTGGTTATTATGGGTACCTGATAATGGGGCTGTTAATATTTTATTTGTATATTATTTGATGTATTATTTAACATTTTGTAATACGTTGTTAACTTGGTTTTTTTTTACAAATTTGCGACCTTATTATTTTTCTGGTGCGCATAAATTATATTGGTTTTTTAATTTTTTAACTATTTGTATTCTTATTGTTTGGGGTTTTAGTATTTTTAATTATTTTTGTTTTTTAGTTGTTTTGATGATTTTTTTCACGCCAAAACCTGGGTATCAGTCAGTTGATTCTCAGGAATCAACTGATAAGGGTTTTGATGTTTTAATTGATTTGAAAGAGATTAAAAAAAATAATAATGTAAGTTCGGTTAGTAAAATTGTGACATTTATTAATAAATTTAGACGTAAATAAAAATTTTTTTTTAAACATATATATATATATATTATATATATATGTTCGTAGTTTAATTGGTAAAACAGTGACCTTCTAAGTCATTGTTATTGGTTCGAGTCCAGTCGAAGGTATCTAATCAACATAGCCAAGTGGTAAGGCAGTGCGTTTTGGCCGCATGAGCGGAGGTTCGAATCCTTCTGTTGGTTGGATTGTCTGTACATGATAGCCTCGTTATGTATAGATTAAAAAAAAGGGGTAGCTAAGTGGTTAAAGGCGGTAGACTGTAAATTTATTCCTAGTAGGTTCGTGGGTTCGAATCCCACCCCCTTTAGCGAGGGTTAGTTTTTTTTGTAGTTTAATTGGTAAGAACATAGGTTTGCGGAACCTGGAATGGGAGTTCGAGTCTCTCCAAAGGTGAAGTTTTAGTGGGAATTTATTTTTGGTTTTTTTTTTTTAATGTAATATTTTATGTTTATTATAGTTATGAAATTTTTTAATTTAATTAATTTTATTATTGAGCGAATAAAAAAAAGGATCGGATTTGCAGAGAATAAAAGACGTCGGGGTGTTTTAGAGTTCAGAACATTTCGTAACTGGCGGTTGGTACCCTATTTTATTAGGGGTGTTATGTTTGTGATATTTGTAATAATCATTACTTTCAATGTTGGTGTGTCTGAAGTTTGTGATTTTATTCATGAAATTTCTGGTATAACGGTATTGGACATTAAATTTTTACCTGTTCAGTATTTAAAAAATTTTTTGATTTTTTTATATTTTATAGATGGTTTTTTTTTTATAAATATTTTTGAAAATTTTGAGGATGGTAAAGGTAAATCCTTGTTTCAGGTATTTGTTAAATTTTTTAATGGGAAATATCTTAGAGTCTTTATTTGTTTTTTAATGTTGGTTTGTTTTTATTTATTTTTTTTATTAGTAAATTTAATAGAATTGTCTTTTTTAAAATATAATTTAGCATTTTTTTTTTTTGTTTTTTTATTATTTATTTTTTATATATTTGAAATGTGTGATATTTTTTTTTTTAAACAACATGAGCATGTATTGCGTTATTTTGTTCTTTTTATATTGTGTACTTTTAGTGTATTTTCTATTGGATTGTCGTTTAAATATATATATTTGAGTACAATTATGAATGATATAAGTTTTTGGCCGTTTCATTTTGGGTTGTTTTATTCAGAATATTTTAATTTTACGGTCTCTGTGACCGGAAAAATTGATGGTTTATCTTTAAGTTTAATTGTGCTAACAGTATGGTTAGTTATGATTTCTGTAATGGCTGTGTGGCATGTTATTGATTTTTTTCGAATAACTTTTTTTATTGTTTTAGTTGGGTTTATTGGGATACAAATTTTTTGTTTATATGATTTATTTTTGTTTTATATTTTTTTTGAACTTATATTAATTCCGATGTTGTTTTTGATTGGATATTGGGGATCTCGTGAGCGTCGTGTTGTAGCAATGTATCGATTTTTTTTGTATACGTTGTTTGGTTCGATGGCGTTTTTAGTAGTATTAGTGTATATTAGTTATACGGTTGGGACTTTTGATTTAGAAATAATTCGTTTACATGGTTTTACTGAATTTGAACAAAAAATTTTATGGTTTTTACTTTTTTTTGCTTTTGCAATAAAAGTGCCTTTATTTCCGTTTCATACGTGGTTGCCGGAAGCTCATGCGGAAGCTCCAACAGCAGGTTCTATCATGTTAGCTGGTATTTTGTTGAAGTTAGGACCTTATGGTATAATAAGAATTGCAAATTATTTATTTCCGGTTGGTATTGTTTATTTTCATGGTTTTGTTATTTGTTTATGTCTTTGTGGAGCTCTTTATACAGGTTTAACTGCATTACGTCAAATTGATTTAAAAAAAATTATTGCATATTCATCTATAAGTCATATGTCTTTTGCAGTTATCGGTGCTAGTACATTAATGTATGAAGGTTATATTGGATCCATAATTTTGATGTTAAGTCATGGTTTAGTGTCTGCTGGATTATTTTTTATGGTTGGCTGTTTATACGAGCGTTATCATACACGTTCTTTGCTATATTATAGAGGAATGGCGCAAGTTAATCCTAAAATAGCGGTAGCAATGTTTTTATTTGTTTTAGGTAATGTTGGATTTCCAGGTACGTTGAATTTTATTTCCGAATTTTTTATTTTTATTAGTGTTGGAAAATATAATTTGTTTGTGTTGTTTTTTATTGGTTTGGCGAGTTTGTTCGTGTTGGCTTTTAATTCGTGGTTTTTTGGATCTGTTTTTTATGGATCGTGGGGTGGTTCTGGTCGTAAATATGGTATTAGTAATTTTACTATTGTTGGGATGCATATGGCTGGTGTAGATTTAACAGTTAGAGAATTAGCAATAGTTTTATTACTTTTAGTTCCAGTTTTTGTGTTAGGGATTTATCCAAAAATTATTTTTGATTTATTGAATGGTACTGTGTTAAGTATTTTATTTAATACTCAATATTTGGTGGTCTGGAATAATGGTATAGGGACTAATTCTTCTGTTTTTTTCGGTTTAAATTTTTCTGTGTATGCTGTTTTAAGTTCGTGGTATTTTGGTTTAATTGATTTTTTTTATAGTATTACTAGTTGGTTTTCTATAATTTTTTTTTGTAATTCTTTAAAAGAGGCTGTGTTGATTACTTTATTTTTTTTTCCAAAATTAAGTTATTGGACGGTGGAAGTGATTGATGTTAGGTTAATGGATTTAAATAATCCAAATATTACTGGATTAGCAGAGTTGACTACCATTGAATTTATTCGATTTTTTAGTTTAGTTGTAGGTCCTGATGCTGCATTTATTTTTGACTTTACTAAATTATTAACGTTAGTTAAGTTATTAGTAAATTTGCGTGATGTGGATCATAATTTATATTTAAGTATACTGGAATCTTTATATACTGAATTAGATTTTCAAAATTATTTATTTGATAAGTGGTATTATATTCAATTTATTCAGGCCTTAGAAATTTCTGATTGTTTAAAGGATGAATTGATTGCTATTGCTTTTGTTAAATTAATAAATGTTGATGGGATTATATTAATTCCTGAAATGTTGGGTGAGGATTTAATATTAGAAGGTATTGCTAAAGGTTTTTTTATTCGGGATGGAGAAGGTCAATTAATATTTAATAGTGCGTCTGTTATTAGTGATTGTTTTAATTAGAATTTTTTTTGGATATTTTTTTAATTGGAGAGTCGAATAATGGTTAGTTCATCAGGCTCATGCCCTGAAGGCGGAGGTTCGATTCCTTCCTCTGTCGGTTTTTGTTTCTATAGTTTAATGGTTAGAACGCACCGCTCATAACGGTCGAAATGTGGGTTCGATTCCTGCTAGACTTAATTTTTTTAAACTAAAAAGAATTGTTTTTTTTTTAGTTTTTTCACTTGGCGGAAATGGTAGACGCGCTGGACTTAAAATCCAGTCCTTTATGAAGGGTATCGGTTCAATTCCGTTAGTGTCTATCTATTGTTATTTGTGTATTTTTTATTAATTATTACATAAAGTGTAATGGTGTTTGTAAATAATTTATATTTTTTATGCAAACACAATTATATAAAAAAGAGAAGTATGCCGGCCTTTGCCGGCTTAATTTTTTTAGCCTCGTTGATAAGCATTATAAGTATGCTAGTTGGCCGAAAAAATTTATTAAGGTTTTTTTTGATTTACTTGCTGTTTTAGTTACATATAGTGTAATTCTTAAATATTATAGTATTGGTTATAGTATAATAAGGAAACTTCGTGGTCCAAGTTTGTTAGAATTTTTAAGTGAAAATTTTTTTGATAATTTTTTTAGTACTGGTCCATTTAGGTTAAATGACCCTTATTATAATCCAAGGACAGGTAAAAGTGAAATAACGTATGTTACTTTTTCACCGCAAGAGGTTGAAAAAGTGGTGAAACTTATTAAACCGGTAGGTTTAATAAGTTTGTGTTATGGGAGTAGTTGGTTATTAATAGGTCAAGGATTATGTCATATTAATTATAGTGCTGGAAAATCTAGCTTTATATTCGATATAGTGACACAAGTTTTATCAAGGGATATTATTTATGATGTGCCGGCGACAGTAGCTAATGGTGACTTGACATTGTTCCCAGATATTTTTATTCTAAAAAATAGGGCGGTAAAGCAAATAATGGAGTCTAGTTCCGAAGAACTGCAAGACAATCTAGCGGATTTAGTGGTTGGTAATCCACAAAAGGTGGAT
>CAZREP010000113.1:0-5046 GCA_964599035.1 uncultured Terrimonas sp.
AATAGTATGAAACAGACCTTAGCTATATATGAAATGCCATTGCAGGCATACCGGCAGGATCTGCAAAAAGATGCAGACTGGCTCAATGAAATGGCGATTGTTAATTATTTAAGTACAACCGGCCCTGAAACAAAAAATAATTATATGCGCTACAATTTTACGACATTGGATGATATATACATGTTTGTGCCCATTATGCCCAACCCCGGTTATTATGACCGCAACCTGCCTAAATGGGCGCCCCAGTTTATCACGATTGACGTAAGGAATGCCAACAGTTTTATTTCTGAAAATGTACGCAAGCTGGTGGAAGAAAACATTGATTTTTTTAAAAGCCTTCTGACAAACAGGGAATAAAAAATTTTACGATGAAAAAATTATTCACTTTTCTTTTATGCCTGTATGGTGCAGCCGCTTCTGCACAAAACCTGCCAGCCGGTCAGGCAGGCTGCGACAGCGAACAACTGAAAAAAGAGCCGGGCAAATGGCTGCCCCAGCCCGGCGATGAGGTAATGGTAAGTTCGCCCAAGCCATCAGCAGCAGATGCTGCCGGCGCTAAGAGTGTATTCAACAAAATAGCAAAAATATTTCAGCAGGAATACAAGCCTGTTGGTGTAGATGTATATAACTACCTTACCCACAGCATTTACTATACCAAACCTTATAGCAACTCTTACATTTACACCATAAGCAATTTCAGGTTTCTGTGCATCAATGGCAAAAGAACGAAGAATGACGAAGGGGTAAGTTCGTCTGTAACTATAAACCCGGTTCGCACATCGGGAAATATTCAATTCCTTGAGATGGAGGTTTACGATGAATCCGGCAAACTAAACACGGAAACTGACGGCACAGGCGGTTTTTATTCGCTTTCTATGAAGCAGTGCAAGGGCGGAAAACTGCCCGACTTTTCAAACGGATACCACAGCTTCGAAGGTGGAAGCGATTATCATGTATGGATTACCTACGATGGTAAGATGCCCTATCGCTATGTAAGCCGTAAGGAGTTTTTGGAAAAGCAGGTGGTTATCGCCGAAGCAAACCTGAAAGATCTAAACAAACATTATTCTTCCAAAAACTGGAAAGAAAACTTAGAGATGTTTCCGCAATACAAAGAAAAAATGCTGGCGGATAAGAAAAATCATTTAGCAATGTTTGAAAAGCCATTGGAAGGCTACCGCAAGGATTTGAAAAAAGATTCAGTATGGCTCAATGAAATGGCGGTGGTAAAACGGGAAAGCGTATCGGGTGTGTACCGCTATGTATTTACTACGGTGAACGACCCTTACATGTCGGCTGTACCCATTATGCCCAATCCCGGTTATTACAACCCCAAACTGCCCAAATGGGCGCCGCAGTTTATGGTGATAAACGTGGGCAGAACCGATGGCTTTATCGGAGAGAATATACGCAAAGTGGTGGATGATAATATTGAATATTTTAAAAGCATTTTGGTAAACAAATAATACATGAAAATATCATTCCTCCTGTTCCTGCTTGTATTTGGCAGCAGCATCGTTTCCGCTCAGGGCCCGCCTGCCGGTCAGGCAGATTGCGACCCCGAAAAAATTAAAACCGCCTCCGGAACATGGATTTCGAGACCGGATGTAAATACGAGCGGACTTAGCGCAGCGGAACTTGCTGCCGAAAGGAAACTGATTGCTTCTATTAGTCAGGTTTTCCGGGACAATTATAAACCTGTGGGTGTAACCGCCAGCCATGGCGCCAATTATGATAAAATTTCTGAAATAGACCCCAAACACACCAACCGCTACGGCCATCCCTATTATTACCTGCTGATGAATTTTCCCAACTATTGCAAGGGCGGCAAGGCGCTGAAAAACGACCATTCCAATGCTACCCTGATGATAGGCATTAACCATGGCCCGCATATCGGTCATTACTATGATAGCATCGCTTCCGATGGCTATAAAACGCTGGACAAAGACCTTATCGTAAACAACCGCTTGCCCGATGTAACCAATGGCTGGTATGCCTTTGGCGGCCCCGATGCGAGGTTCACCAACGATTATTTCTGGTGGATAACTCCTAAGGGAAGCCAACTACCCTTTCAATACGTTACCCGCAAAGAATTTTTATTGAAACAGATAGCCATACAGCAAGCCAATATAGCTGAAGCAAAAAAACATTGGGACAACAAAGAGGTGCAGAATATACGTAAACAAGCCGGACAGTGGGAATACTACCACAACCAACACAAAGAACATTTGGCCTCATTGGAAAAAACGGTGGCCGCTTATCAGAAAGACTTAACCAAAGATGAAAGCTGGCTGAATGAATGGAGCATTATTAAAAGTTATTTTAATGACGGGTTTTCCCGATATGTATTTACAGAGCTAACCGACAAACAGGAATTTGTTGTGCCGGTAAAACCCAACCCGGCTTTTTACAACAGGAAGCTGCCCAAATCGGCGCCCCAGTTTATATCTATCTGGTTACGGGTAAGCGATGATGAAAACCATTCCATCCAAGCCATGAAAAAAGTGATAGAAGAAAATATTGACAAATTTGTAAACCTGGTTAATTGATAAAACACCCGGATAATTTTAAATAGAAAAAAGTGAAAACATTAGCTTTTATATTCCTGTTTGTGTTTGGTAGCATTGTCGCTTCCGCACAAATCCTTACTGCTGCCGAACGCAAAGAGATGGAAGCAGAACTGAAAGACCTGAAAGAACAACTGAAAAACGCAGACCCCGACGAACGGAAACAATTAGAAGCAATGGGGCTGCCCACCATGATTAAATTCATGGAAAAACAACTCGGCTCCGGCGCATTGGCTGATACAAAAGGAGCAAAAGGAAAAAATACAATCAGCGAAGCAGAAAAGGATAAAATATATTCCAAAGTATCTGCTTCTCCATTGCCCGATAGTCTTATCATGCCCGGCCAGGACCTTTCTTTTCGTGTACGCAGCAGCAATGACCTTCACGTTATTGACGCTGTTAAGGAGTACGCATCCTTTCTCATTGAAAATGCCGGTTTCATTGGCAGGGTAGCGCCTAAGCCGGTTAGTTTTGCACAAGCCATTACTAAGGCAAAGGCATTGTGCAACGGAAAAATTCCTGCTGCTGAATTTGGCAAACTAAAAGCCAAAGCCCCGCAGGGAACCAAAGCTGCCGGCTACTGGCAGGGACTGGCCGCTATGCAGGGCATGGCCGGAAGTCCCGAAGCCGCCTTTTGCTTATTGGTAACAGCTTACGAAGCAGACCCCAACAATCCGGATGTGCTAACCAACCTGGCTGGCGCTATGGCTATATTGGGATTAGCGAATGAATCGCTGGCGGTGCTGGATGAAATAGCGAAGCGCAACCTAAAACCCTCGCCACCGATGGGCATCAGCGCCGGAGACATGCTGGATTACATACGCAGCTACAGCCAACTGCTTACCGGCAGTACCGGAAATGTACGCAGCAAATTAGAAAGCATTGCCATGCGGCAGCCGTTGCTTGCCGAAGCCAAAATGCTACTGGCCCTGTTAGACGAAAAAGAAGGCAAAGACGGTAAGCCCCGCTTTATGATGGCGCAGTCCCGCTCCCCGCAAGCCAAATATTGTGTGATGCATCCCGGCGACGTACCCGAACCCGGTGAGCAGACGTATAATATAGACCCACGCAGCATCCTTGACCCATCCAAAGGCAAACGGGGCATACTACCAGCCATAAAATATCCTCAAAACCCCGAAGAAGCTACTGCAAGGCTGCAAAGTTTTAGTGAAGAAGAACCTCAAAGGATTTTGGATGAGATGCTGGCCCTGGATGACTTGCGGAAAGAAAACCATAAAAGTTTGAAATACTGGGAGAGCAATAATACTATGCAGGAAAGCTGGGGCTATCTGGTCAGAGAATTTATAGGGAGTATGGACTGGCGGGATGCCAAATTGCGTGAGCTAAGGGAGAAGATACGGGAGGCGGAACAGGGAGAAAAGGAAACCGCTGTAAGGGTGCAGGAAACACTCAACAAAGCATGGCCCTCAATTGGATTGATAACCCCCGAAAGTGCCAAAAAGAAGGCCATAAAAGATTTGAAGATGCGCTTAATGGGCATGCGCAAGTCCGATATTGAAGCCGTGGACAAAGCCATCCGGAACTATTATGAAGAATGGAGCTATGTGGCAACGATGCTTGCTGCCACGGTAGATGAGGCCTGGCACCGGGAGTTTGAACTTGTTATCAAGTTGCAGCAATGGGGCTGGTATCAACAATTGGTATTGCGTGCTGCCGGGCAATCCGGGATCGGCTGGGTAGAAGAAGAAGGATATGAAGATGTCAGCGAAACATTAGATCCCGACACCCCGGAGGAATGTAATGATGGCGGCTTGAAACAAAAGGTCGGCATCGAAACCCCCGATAAAAGTTTTGGCGCCAGCATAGGGCTGGATTGTGAGGGCGTTACGTTTGAAGGGACGGTGGGAAAACTTTCCCTTGAACTGGGGCTTGACAAAAAAGGCGGCTATACCATATTTGGCGGGCCCAAGGCCGGTGTAAAAGTAGGGGGCGTAGGTGCGGAGGTAAAAGCAGGTGGTTATATTTCAGGAAAAATACAAGGCGGCACCATAGAAAAGGTAGGCGTAAAAGTGGAAGGAAACGTATCTGCCGGTGTCGGCGCCTATTCGGTGGAGTCTTCAACAACATTCCATGACAGCTCCATATCATTTGCCCCCGGTTTTTAAAAAAATGTTTAATAAAATATAAAACGAAAGCATCATGAAAAAAATAATCACCCTGGTAGTTCTTACCCTTACATATGCCGTAGCAGATGCACAAATTCTCAACAAAGTCAAAAGCAAAGTGCAGAACAAAGTCAACCAACGTATTGACAGAAAAACAGATGAAGCCATTGATAAGGAATTAGACAAAATAGAAGGCACCACAAAAGAAGAAACAACAACAGCTAAAAAAACGGATACAAATGATGCAGGTGAAGAAGCCGCCCCGGCGCCGCAGGCCAAACCAACGTATAAAGCCTATCAGAACTACGACTTCATAGCCGGGGATACCATTCTTTTTCAAGACCATTTCGGGG
>CAZREP010000113.1:5056-16537 GCA_964599035.1 uncultured Terrimonas sp.
GGATGATGAAGACGGCGAATTTCCTTCGCACTGGAAATTGGAGAAAGGGCAGGGCGCTTTAAATACCGTGGATGGGTTGCCGGCATTTTCGCTGACCGAAGGAAACTATGCGGAAGTTTATCCGAGAATGAAAACAGCAGATTACTTAGAAAAAGAATTTACCATTGAATTTGATTATTATCCTCTTAGTACGGGCTATATCAGCAATACCCTTATTGTTATTTTTAAGTATGTAAGAGAGGGTGGCCGCAAGATGGATGCCTATATCCATTTTCGTCATGATGGCAGCATAGAAGCGGGTAATCTTCCCCAGAGTAAACAATTTAGCGCCAAACACCCGGCAGATAATAAAGAAAGCTTTCCCGGTAAATGGCACCACGCTGCATTGAGTTACAAAAACGGGCAGTTGAAATGTTATATAGACCAGTACCGTGTTTTAACCATTCCCGATCTGGGCATCGAACCTTTGGAGTTTGGCATCGGCGGAAGAGCTTATACCGGACAGACAAACCTGAAGGATGCACTTGATATTTTTTCCAATGTCCGGGCTGCCAAAGGTTCAAAAGCAAAAACAATAGGTAAAAAATTTACGGATTCCAAAATAGTAACACACGGCATCACCTTTGATTTTGGAAAGGCCGTTATTAAACCCGAAAGCATGGGTACGCTCAACATGATCGTAAAAATATTGAACGATAACCCGGAGCTGCAATTTGAAATAGGCGGCCATGCCAGCAAAACAGGCACAGGCGCTGCCGCCACAGCAGCCAACCAGAAATTGAGCGAACAAAGGGCGGAGGCTGTTCGTACACAACTGATCAGCATGGGTATTGACGCAGGCCGCTTAACCGCCAAAGGTTACGGCGAAACCCAACCCATCGCCGACAATGCCACACCCGAAGGCCGGGCTAATAACCAGCGGGTAGAATTTAGGAAGCTTTGAGCTGCCCAATAAATCCGGGTATGATGAAAATCTATTGCATTAATCGCTGATCTTTCGCAGCTTGTAAAAGTATTAAAACAGCAGCCACCCCATATTTTTTATTTGGGCGTGCCCCCGGTATGGACGGCGATACTTCAAATTGCATATCCATCGCCACCGATCAGCAAGGTCTGAACAGGGGTGGAGTTGTTCCCTCCTTCTTGTCATTTCCTGCCAACGGCAGCTTTTATTTTGGATATATCAATTTTTTTCATGGGCATGAAGGCCTGCGTGATCCGGTCTATTTCCTCCTGCGTGCCCTGCTGCATCATGGTTTCCATTTCGGCAGAAGTGATCTGCCAGGAGAGCCCGTATTTGTCTTTGAGCCAGCCGCATTGTTCCGACTCCGGCACGGCAGACAATTTTTCCCAGTAATAGTCTATTTCCGCCTGGTCTTTACAGGTTACCATAAAGGAGATCGCTTCATTAAAGTCGTAGCCATGTTCACGGGCACTGTCCATGGCGGCAAACCAGGTATCTTCCAGTTTCACATCTCCAAACATCAGGCTGCCTTCTTTGTCAGGCTCCATGCCTGCAGGATAATGATGTACACTACCCGGCTGTACATTTTTAAAAACAGACTGGTAAAACCGGAGCGCTTCTTCGGCCTTGCCGCATTTGCTGCCGGTAAACAGGAGCGAAGGGATAATCGCCGGTCGTGGTTCGCCGGCGGGATCGGTTAGCATGAGTTGCCAGGATGCGCCGTATTTGTCCTGCAGCCAGCCGTAACGTTTGCTGAAGGGATAGGTGTCAATAGGCATGAGCACTTTGCCGCCCCGCGACAATTTGTCCCAGGCCGAATCCAAAGCTTCCAGCGCTGCTTTTTCTTTGTCGGCTGATGTTTTAAACAGCAAGGGATCAAAATTAACGATAAACGATACCGACGGATTGAATTTGAACAGCGGCCCGGCACTGATGGCCATGAATGCTTTGCTCCACAGCTCAAAGCTCACGATATCACAATCGCCCGAGGGAGTATTGTGTATGAGGCTGGTATGTGTAATTTTAGATTCCGGGAATACCGACGTATAAAATGTTGCGGCTTCTTTGGCTTCTTTATCGAACCATAAGTGTGGGATGATCTTTTGCATGGCGGTGAATTTGATCGTTGACAGATAGGAATGAAGAAATCGTGCCACAGATGCGGCAGACGGATCACTTTTACATTTTGTTTTTCAATTTGCCGGTCTTCCGGAAATTAGTTTTTATAAATTGCAATGGAATATCTTTAAATCCAAAATGAATGATACGATCATTATAAATGAACTTTCCAAAAACAGCAATGTCTTTAAAGAACTTTTATCTGGTCTTACAGCAGAGATGTACTTATGGAAGCCCAATCCCGGAAAATGGTGCCTGCTCGAAATTGTTTGTCATTTATACGATATAGAGCGGGAAGATTTCAGGGCACGGACGAAGCATGTGCTTGAAACGCCGGCAGCACCCCTGCCACCGATTGACCCGCCGGGCTGGGTTGAAGCGAGACACTATATGCAGCAAAATTATGATGACAGGCTGAACGATTTCCTCACAGAAAGAGAGCGATCTGTTGAGTGGCTTCAAAGTCTTTCCGATCCAGACTGGGAGAGCGCTTATACACACCCGAAGTTCGGGAAAATGACAGCCGGCATGTTTTTATCCAACTGGCTTGCGCACGATTACCTGCACATCCGGCAAATAACAAGACTGAAATATGACTACCTGAAACAACTCACCAACGAAGACCTGGGCTATGCCGGTAGCTGGTAGAGACTGTACTATTTATTTGGGCGTGCCCCCGGTATGGACGGCGATACTTCAAATTGCATATCCATCGCTACTGACCCGGTGCATCATTATCAGTACAGCCCATACCGGGGTCGGGCTTTTCGCTGCAAGTCCGCCACAAGGCCACTACACAAAACCCTTCAGCGGGCTTTCCGCTGCAATCCCTCACGCGGGCAAACCTGTGATCAAACAAATCAGTATCGTTAATTGGGTTATCAGTATGAAACTATCAATTTTGCGTATTGGTTTTTTCCGTATTTAACGTTATCGCTTCGCAATTCACCCGTATTACCCGATCACTTTCAAACGAAAAAATTATATCGTCACCCTCATTGGGCATTGCTCTTTCCATCAAGCCATAATCTTCTTCTCTAAAATTGGAGTCAAAAAATGTAATTCCTGAAAGACAGAAATCATCTGCTGCAAACTCAGCTTTGGGGTCAATTTGTTTTAGAAAACTATAGTTATCTACGGTAAAATAAAGATTTTCGTGCTTTGCATTTACAGCCCAACTCCCTTTTGATTTTTGAAAATGGAGTTTTATCTGTGTTTCAGAGATTTCCGTGTCTTTGGCTATAAAATCAAAGTTATTATGTAGGTCAAGCTCTGTTCCTTCGTACTCAATTTCTGTAAACGAAATTATTTTAAAGTTTACTTTCATATATCATTAATATCCGTTAGTAATATTCTTAGGAAAAAGCGTATATCTTTAACAGTCGGATTCTTTCTTTTTAATTGCTCTCCGCAATAGAAATCCTTATAGATATCATCTACAAAAACCACAGGCAGACGATTTACCTTAGTTAGCGCATATTTAGCCATTTTTCTCTTGCTGGCCTTTAAATTGGCTAAATGCTTTTTAGGGTTGAAATTTTTAGCCACGTCGCTGTCAATGCCTTCCCGGATAGCGTTTTTTAAGGCTTATATTTTGTTTTCTTCTTCAAGCAACCGAAGCCCGGCCCGGATCACTTCACTGGCATTTTTGTAACGCCCTTCCGAAATCCTGTTTTCGACAAACTCTTCAAAGTAATCTCCAAGCGATACAGATGTATTTCGCCCCATAACGTTTTATTCTCGTAAGGTTACCAAAATTTGATAATTTTTGCAAGTTTAAGACTGCCTTCTGCAAGTTTTTTGTCTCAGGAAGGAAAATAAGAGTTGCGTGGGGGTCTTTCGGCGCGACAAAAAAAGGGACACGCCCTAATTATTCACAATGTGCTTTACAATGCTTTTAATGTAGAAAATAGGGGGTGGGTCGCGAAGCCGCCTTCTTTAGATATCGCTGGAGTTAATAATCACTTCTGATACTCGAACTTTTTTAGTGCTTACACAATTCATAAGATTTTGATTGAAAACAACTAAATTATTGCCTACATTATGTAATGAACTTCTAAACTTAATCCCCTGCACGTTTGTGAAAATTTTAATAAACTCACATATAAATTGAGTTGGTATGTAGTCCAAATCGGAGTCGTATCTTCTCATCGGCTTAGATAAGTCTCTACTAATTATTTTCTTTAATAATCTTGATTTAATTTTCCTACTTACTTCATTAGGATGATACAAGGTAGGGTCTTCGGTGAAATCCGAAATTATAACCTCATCTTCAATATTTGGCTTTATTATAAATGAAGCAATAGTAACCTCATCAAGATATGAAGCCCGTATTTCATAAAGAATTGTTTTGGCATTATCGCTAAGATACAAATATGGAATACCCATAGGATTTGCTCGTCCAGCCAACGAGATTTCTTTAGGAGGGCAAAACATTTCTTCATTGGTAAAAGCAAGACTATTTACATTGCCATGCAACCGAGCTCTATAAAATATGTCTTCCTTTTTAACTACGACCTTACTTTCAAAAAAGCTATCCCATCCCAAATCATCGGTTAAATAATTGATATTCGTAAAATATCGCCTTTCCCATTTTAATTGCTCTTTTAGTTTGAACCAATAATTTACGTTCTCAAGTATCTCAGCATTAAAATCGACAAATTCTTCTGAATTTGCTATCGCTGTATCTATTTTATTAAGAACAAAGTTTAAAATCTTATTGCCACATTCTAAATTGCCAAACAAGCTCCAATTCCCTTGTATTAATGATATCAAACTTTTACCTTCTGGATTGGGTTGAAAATTGTCAAAAAGCTCTTTAAAAAAATCAAGTAATTCTTCAATCGGAAGTATTTCAATATTTTTTTTATTGCAGCAACTACAATCTCCTTGTTTGTTTTGAGAAACAATGAACCCTATTAATTCTTTATCCGCAAAGCAGTCTTTACAAACAAATTGCATACTATCGGCTTAGGTAGTTAGCTACAATGAGCAGATGGTTTTTGATAGAAATCTTCTTAACGGTACCTAACCCAGGATATCTTGCGTTATCGTAATATTCTCGCAACTCGTTAACAGCAGAGTTCTTTAAAGGTAAACCATCGCAAAAAGCTATCGCTTTCTGGGCCGCCTCTGCAAATTTTCCTTGCACATTAGCAATTGAATCATTTGTTTCAGAAGTGAAGTGCCTTATCCAAATTTGATTATCAGCATTGGGATTTAAATATGTCAAATGAATAACTACAGCTCTTGGTGTACTACCGCCATCCACATATTCTTTTGGCAATACTGTAAAGTCCGCAAAGCCTTGATATTTATCTTCAGTATAAAATAGATGTTCTTCAGAAAATTTATGTGCAGCAATATTTAGGAAATCGGCATTTTTCTGCTGTTTTTCAAAAACGTCATCTAACCGTATGTAAACTCTTCCTAAGCCTTTTATAAATCTGTCGAGACTTCTATATTTATTGGGGTCTAATAGCATTACATGGCTAACCTGTGGTGTTTGGCACAATGCTTTTAAGCCATCTTCATTCGAAAAGTTATCTAAGCAAATGATTAAGCAGTTGGTCAAGTTATTTTTAGCAATGCTGGCTTTAATGTATTCGACATTGTCGGAATAATGAAATGCCGGAAGAAATTTTGAGTTTTCCAATCCCGATACGTAGGTTAAGAAAGTATCCGTATCTCCAGGAATTTCACCCTCAAACGGGTTCATAATTAGATATGCACTAAAATCCTTTTCCTGAAATACTTTATGAGCAAGATTTAGATTATTGAAGCTCTCTTTTACAGGTTCTAATACTGGAACAATTTTGCCCTGCAATACGCCTTCGGCTGCCAATTCTCTGAGCGTAATCAACTCAAATTGTCTGGCTCTTAGATAAGGAAAGTACATATAAAATTTTATACGGTGTTTGTTTTCAATTTCGTGATTAAGCTATCCCGTTCTGTTTTTTTTAAATTCAGAGAAAGACAAATTTGGTTGAATTCACTATTCACTTTGTTGAAAAATAGGTTGTTTATCTTTCTTTCTTTTATTACCTCTAAAAATAACTTATTCAGGGCATTGTTAGGGATGTTAGCAATTAGCTTCTTACATGTTTCGAATTGAACGAAGGTGTTCATTTCTGGCAGTTCTTTATAATAGCTTTTTGTAATTTTTAAATATTCCTTTGTGTGAAGAATCTCCATTATTACGTCCTTATCAATCTTATTGTTTAGTGGAGACTTTTGAACTAATGCAAACTGTCTGAAGTCAGAATCGTATGTAATTATCCCAACACATTTATCGTATTCAATATACTTTGATAACTGAACTTTAGGAACTATAATGTATACTTCATTAAACAATTTTTTGTATTCTTGAATCTGCTTCGAAAGCCTAAACTCCTTATCTAAAATCGACTTGATTTCAAAGACCTTTGAAACACCATTGAACATGGCTAAATCGGCTATTGCTTTCCCTATTCTTAATTCATTGAAGATTACAGAATTATTTCTTCCCAATTCCTTTTTAAGCCATTGATTCAAAAATTCGTTTTTTATTATATACTCATAAGGATAGTGTTTTCCAAGCATCTTATAAGTCTTCTTCAATATATCGAGATATGAGTTGCCCTGATATATCTCTAATAAGCTGTATCTTTTTAGCTTTATATTTATTGATTCAAAGTCATTTTTTAGCCAACGAGAAACCTCACTTCTCGAAAACAGAGAAGAAAAATCTCTTAATTGATTTGCTGAAAATGACATATGTACCTAATTTAAATTTTCATACAAAGTTAAAACAATAATGTCTGAATGACCCTCCATCATTTCTTTCCCTCAATCAACCTCTCCAACTTCTCAATCATCTCTTTTTGTTGCTGAATCATTCGTTCATACAGCTCCACCATTTTATCAATAGGATTGAAAGAAGGTTGATAACTAAACCCAGAGGCAACGGCATTATCTTTAAAATCCTGGAAAGAATAGGTATTTGCAATTACATTCACCGCCTGCTCCTCATCAAAATTCTGAAAAGCCTCCACCGGTATTTTCAGTGCAGCAGATATTTGCTGGAGCAGGGGAGGGTCTATCGTTTCTTTTTGCTCCAGGAGAGAGATCTTTTGCTGGTTCCAGTCTTCGCCGAGGTCAGCAGCGAGGGCATCCTGCTTAATGCCCAGCATTTCGCGGAAACGTTTTACGTTACGGCCCTGGTGTACTTTACGGTCGTGTGTTGAAGTGTGTGTCATAGGACAAATATAATTTTTTTGATACAGTAAATTACGCATTTATCCGGTAATATACCTGTAATTCATATCTATTATACAGTAAAATACAAACCCGCCGTGTAGGTTACGGGGCGTACCCGACGGTACTTTGCGCTATACAAAAGCAACATTGATGGAAGCGCAAGAAACATCGCCGAAAGTAAGAAAACTAACCGTGTGCAACAAGGGATTCCGCCGGATAGGCATCAATTTTACGTCCGGTTATTACATATCCCTGCCTGTGATATGCCTTACGGGCAAATGGTTGGAAGAAATGGGGTTTCGTGGCGGGCATACCATAGATGTGACCTGCGAAAAGCACAAGCTGACGATCACTGTTTCCGAGGAGCAAAGATTTGAGCTATAGCCACGGTTTCCCGGAACGATCATTATGGCGAAAGGTTCGCTATTCCTTACTTCCTTAATATCTTATCCATTGCCTTTCCTTTTGCCAGTTCATCCACCAGTTTGTCTAAATAGCGGATCTTTTGCATCAGCTTGTCTTCGATCTCTTCCACGCGATAACCACAGATCACGCCCGTGATTTTTGAAGCATTGGGATTTATTTTGGGCGCCGAAGCAAAAAAGGTCTCGAAGTCAGTTTTGTCGTTGATGTGTTGCTGTAATGTTTGTTCATCATAGCCTGTCAGCCAGCATATAATTTCATCTACCTCTGCTTTTGTACGCCCTTTTTTCTCCGCTTTTTGTATATAATGCGGGTACACGCTTGCAAAAGACATCCTGCACACTCTCGTATTATCTTTCATATACCTGTTTTTATGAATGGCGATGCTTATCCGTTCCGTGAAACGGATGCTTTACTCCTGCTAATTTATGACAGATACCAAAAGAAAGCAACACCGGCTTCCGGAAGGTGCATTTCAAACCTTCGCTGAAAAGTTTTGTAGCAGATCGTGCGGAACGGTTATGCGGGCTCATAGATCAATTGTACCACACCTGACCGGAAAGTGTTCGCTTTGATCAGCCTGAGGTTGATCCGCTTTTGCAGGTCTTCAAATAAAGGCTTGCCCCTTCCTAAAACTACCGGGTGTACCGATATCCTGTAAACGTCTATCAGGCCAAGTTGAATGAATGTTTTGATAAGACCGGCGCCACCATAGAGCCAGATATCTTTTCCCTTTTGTTGTTGAATCTCCCTGACCTTAGCAGCAATGCCGGTATGGATAAAAGTGGCTTTATCATCTGTTCTGTTTTGACGGGTAAAAACATATTTCTTCCTGGAATGAATGTTTTTCCAGAAGCTGATCTCTGCTTCAGCAGCCTTTTCACCGGGATCAAAATTACCCCAGGCATCATAGCTTATCCTGCCGTAAAACAGGGTGTCAATGGCGGATAAGAATCCGTCAAAGTTCATATCATCGTCCATGATGCACCAGTCAATTTCTCCGTTTGGCCCCTCAATAAAGCCGTCTAAGCTGACCGCCAGGTCTATGATTATTTTTCTCATTTTACTATATGTACTTTTAACCGGTCTATGCTTTTCTGATTTTCAATCATTGCTGTCCGGTTAAATTGTTAACTGAAACGACCAAAGCCAGTACTATACCAAACTTCATCAAGTTTTAGAATGTACAGCACTTATCATTTGATATTCTACTTTTTTCTTCATAAAAAAGTGGAGCAAAAAATCAAGCCTGCCTGCGGTAGGCAGGGCTTCGGAAAAATAGCTAAAAATTGTCTTTCCTAGCTAAGAAAAACAAGTTCCGGCAGTAGACAAGCCCGGTACCCAGGTCGTCGACCATGCCAGACACCGGATAGTGAAAGTGATTAAGGTACATGTCATTTTTGAGTAACTTGGCGTATCGTATATTCTCGTCAATCAATAATTGACCGTATCAAAATTCTATTTATTTAAATTAGTTTTATCGTTTCCATTTAAATGAATATTCAGAATATAATCCACAACACAATAATAATCAAATTATTAGGGAGCAATTATCTATTTAAGGTCAGTTATTTATTTTGTCCTATAATTTATATTATGTTAAATAATAAAATTGAATTTATCCTCCAAAAAAGCAGACAGAAGATCTTCCTCCTATTTTCTCGCGGCGATAGCAGCGGTGCAGCGACGCAACAAAAATATTATCCAAAATTATTCTTTTAGTACCGCAGCTTCTTTGCGTTCAACGCGTGTTCTACCGAACAGGCAGGCGTGAAACTCCTTTGACCTTGCCAGCCGGAAAAGCATATTGTTTTGCCGTATTTTTACTGGAAAGGAAATCATATATGATGACTGCTTCTGCCAGGTTTGCGTGTATGCTGATGATGATGGTTACCCTGCAATCATTTGCGCAAACCAACACAGCTTTACCACGCATTGCCATTGCCGGTATCGGTATTGAATCCAGTACTTTTTCTCCTGCATTAAGCAAGGAAGCCGCTTTTACTATAAAGCGGGGCAGCCAGATCTATACCTCCTACCCGGGATTCATGCAGGAAGAATCGCTGATAAGGAAGAGGGCAACGTGGCTGCCTGCCGTTACTGCCCGCTCCCTGCCGGGTGGCGCCGTGCCGAGGGCGGATTATGAAGCGATGGTGGGCTATATTCTCGATTCCCTGAAAAAAAATCTTCCCTACGACGGACTGTTCTTTGATATACACGGCGCCATGAGCGTTGTGGGGTTAGACGATCCTGAAGGTGATTTAATAACGAGAGTACGTAAAGTAGTAGGACCGGAAACCATTATTTCCACTTCGATGGATCTGCATGGAAACGTGTCTGTGCGGCTCGCTGAGCTTTCGGATCTGATCACCTGTTACCGGATGGCTCCTCATGAAGACGCGCAGGAAACCAAACAGCGCTCGGTAGAGCAGTTGCTGCAAAGGCTGGAATCCGGCAAAGGCAAACCGCGGTATAAAGCATGGATACCTGTACCGATTTTATTGCCCGGTGAGCAAACCAGCACGCGCATCGAGCCGGCCAAGAGCTTGTACGCTGCGGTGGATACGGCTTCTGCCCGACCGGGTGTAATTGAAGCTGCCGTATGGATGGGCTATCCCTGGGCAGACGAACCACGTAATCACGGCGTAGTAATGGTTACCGGTGATAACGAGGCGGCCGTGGTGGCTTCCGCAGAAGCATTGGCCAACCGTTTCTGGCAGGTAAGGGATGCGTTTCACTTTGTGGCGCCGACAGGAAATCTGAAGGAATGTCTCGACAAAGCGCTGGCAGGCACGAAGAAGCCTTTTTTTATAAGTGATTCAGGAGACAATCCCACCGCGGGCGGCGCGGGAGATGTTACCTGGTCGCTACAGCAAATACTGGCGAGAAAGGAATTTAAGTCTACTGATGGACCGATGCTCATTTATGCTTCCATGCCCGGGCCCGATATGATCCAAAAGGCTTTGAAAACTGGTGTTGGAGGAAAAGTGGCAGGATGGGTGGGCGCCGGAGTAGACAACAGGTACGCCCCACCGTTATTAATAGAAGGCGTTGTGCGCGCTATTTACCAGGGCGACCCCAATGCCGGTGTTGAAGCGGTGGTGCAAACAGGATCGGTGTTGGTGATCGTTACCCAAAAAAGAAAACCGTATCATAAGGAAGCGGATTTCACCCGGCTGGGGCTTGAACCGCGTAAGGCAGCTATTGTGGTGGTAAAGATCGGTTACCTGGAGCCCGAGTTGTATAATATGCAGGCAGACTGGCTGTTAGCGCTTACTCCCGGTGGTGTTGACCAGGATCTGGCGCGGCTGCCGTATAAAAGGATACAAAGACCCATGTTCCCTTTGGATAAAAAAATGAAGGACCCCCATTTAAGGGTTCGCTGGATAAAAGCATCTCAGGAAGCGGAGATATATTAACAGAAAAAGGGAAGCTGACCGGCAACTTCCCTTTTGTTATTTATTTTAAAGATTACTACCTCTTGTCAATCTCGTCGTACTTCTTCTGGTAGAAATCGGATTTGGCCTTGTCGCCTTTCCGGTCGTAGCAATATGCCAGGTTGTTGCAGGCTGATTTAAATTCAGATTTCTCCGATAGCTTCAGTGTTCCCTTATTATCATATTCTTTGAACACTATTTCAAAGGGAGGAATGGCCTTGTCGCACAACGCTACTACCTGGGCTTTGATCTCTTCTTTTTTCTTCAGATCATCCGGGGTTTTCCCTTTTATTTTATTAG
>CAZREP010000114.1:0-16468 GCA_964599035.1 uncultured Terrimonas sp.
GGTTGTAGCGGTGCGATGTAAGTAACTTGCCTTTTTTTATTTTCTGTATATTCGCTATCATTTTTTTAACAAGTTAAAGCGTTAAGTAAATATCAGGTTATGAAATTTTTTATAGACACAGCCAATCTTGCCCAGATCAAAGAGGCTCATGAATTAGGTATATTAGACGGTGTTACCACTAATCCTTCATTAATGGCCAAAGAAGGCATTAAAGGGGACGAAGCAGTGAGAAATCATTATAAGACCATTTGCGAGCTGGTAGACGGCGATGTGAGTGCGGAGGTAATATCTACCGATTTTGAAAATATAGTTGCCGAAGGAAAGGTGCTGGCGGCAATTCACCCCAATATTGTGGTAAAAGTGCCGATGATCAAGGACGGCGTAAAGGCATTAAAATGGTTTTCAGACAATGGCATAAAAACCAATTGCACGCTGGTGTTTTCGGCCGGGCAGGCAATACTGGCTGCGAAAGCGGGCGCCAACTATGTGTCTCCTTTTATTGGCAGAATAGACGACAGTGGCTGGGATGGTATGGAGCTGATCGGGCAGATCGCACAGATCTATACGCTGCAGGGATTTAAAACAGAGATACTGGCTGCTTCCATCCGTAATTCATTGCATATTGTAAGAGCTGCCGAGCTGGGTGCCAATGTATGTACCTGTCCGCTGGAGCCCATCCTCGGGCTGCTTAAGCATCCCCTGACTGATATAGGGCTGGCTAAATTTTTGGATGACGCCAAAAAAATGCAGCACTAAGAAAGAAGTTGAAAAAGTGAAAGTTTTTTTAGGGGTTGCCCCAAAAGTGATATTCTGCCACGAAGTCACCAGGGCACGAAGAAAATTAAACCTGAAGATCAGGGCTTTGTGTCTTTGAGTTTTCGTGGCATATCTTTAGACCAAACCTTTTTAGTTAACCTCTATAGCGTATGCTTAAAAAATGAAATTCACGTCGTATGATTCGGCTGGCAGTATGGGATACCCCTGCAGATAACCAGTTGCTCCCGGATGCAGCCCGTACTGTGGTTCACTTGTCATCCGTTGCTATTTTATCGTAGCTTGCTACAATGCCTTTAATGAGCGAGGAGCTGAATCCCTGGTGCTCCATTTCATTGAGCCCGGCTATGGTGCATCCCTTGGGGGTGGTTACCTTATCTATTTCCTGCTCGGGATGTGTGTTTTGTTGCAGCAGCAGTTGTGCTGCACCTTTTACCGTTTGCGCGGCGATCAGGCTGGCGGTGGCGGCATCGAACCCGATCTCTATGCCGCCCTGTATATTGGCGCGGATATAACGCATGGCGTAGGCGGTGCCGCAGGCAGCCAGTACGGTTGCCGCGTCCATCAGCTTTTCTTCAATGACCACCACTTTTCCCAACTGCTCAAAAACGGCTTTCACATAGTCCATTTGTTCACTGGTCATATCCCTTGCGCTTATACAGGTCATGCTCTGCTGTATGGCAATGGCAGTATTGGGCATTGCCCTTACAGTGGATACTTTCTTCTTTAAGATACCGTGGATGTGCACTGTGGAGATACCGGTGACGACGGAAACCAGCACGTGCCGGTTTTCGTCAAAAAGCGGCTGAAGGGCGCCAAGCACATCGTTTACCTGGAAAGGCTTTACGGCAAGAATGACCAGGTCGGCAAAGCGAACAGCCTCGGTGTTATCGTTGCTTACCAGCACTCCCTTTTCTTCGAGATGCCGCAGCGTGGAAGGGTTTCTTTTCGTGACCAGGATTTGACCGGGTAAAACGAAGCTGCTCCTGATCAGTCCTTCCGCAATGGCAGTGCCGAGGTTGCCGCCTCCTATGATGGCTATTTTTTTATTCATGGCTAATAATAATTTCCTGTAATTAAATAGTTTTTTACATAATCGTCAACACCTTTTTCCAGGCTGTAAAAGGTATGGGTATAGCCTGCTGTTCTCAATTTGGTCATATTGGCTTCCGTGAAATACTGGTATTTAGCCCGTATGTCTTCAGGCATATCTGTAAAACGTATGTCGGGCGGTATGCCCATTCCTGCAAATGTAGCAAGGGCCAGATCGTAAAAGCTCCTGGCCTTTCCGGTACCGGCATTGTATATAGCGGAAGCGGGCTGCTGTTCCATGAGCCAGTAGCAGATATGCAGTATATCCTTAACATACACAAAGTCGCGCAATTGCTCTCCGTCCTTATAATCGGGGCGGTGCGACCGGAATAGGTTTACATAACCGTTCTGCCTGATCTGGTTAAAGGAATGGAAGATCACGCTTGCCATCCGTCCTTTATGGTATTCGTTGGGACCGTATACATTAAAGAATTTAAGCCCTGCCCAGAAAGGTGGTTGGCTGTGCTGTTGCAACACCCATTTGTCGAACTCATTTTTGGAAATACCGTAAGGGTTCAGCGGCTCCAGCCTGTTAATGATGGTATGATCGTCGCTGTAGCCCAATGCACCGGATCCATACGTAGCTGCAGACGATACGTAGATCAGGGGTATACGATCCAGGGTAGCATAATGCCAGATATCCTGCGAATATTCGAAGTTAAGCCGCTGGTGCACGGCATAGTCAAATTCGGTAGTATCGGTACGGGCACCCAGGTGAAAAATAAAATTCACCTGGGGCTTTGTTTCTTCCAGCCATTGAAAGAAAAGATCCCTTTCAATTTTGCCTGCGTACTTTTTATGATTGAGGTTATTCAGTTTGTCGTTCCTCTTAAATTCATCTACCAGAATGAGTCTTTCAAATCCTTTGCTGTTGAGGAAGGATACCAGGCAACTCCCTATAAAACCAGCAGCTCCTGTAACTACAATGCTGTTGTTTTTTGAAAGGGTATAGTTATCTGTATATTCTGTCATTGGCCCGGCAGTATAAATGGAATGTAAATTAAGGCCCTTATTTGAACCGTGTATGAAATGCTTTGTCCAACTCCTCGTGGTGGTCGGGATGGGCAATGCTGATGAGTGCTTTTGCCCTTTGTTTCAGATTCTTCCCAAACAGGTCCACGATCCCGAATTCGGTAACTACCCAGTGAACATGTCCTCTTGTGGTCACTACCCCTGCCCCTTCCTTTAAAAAGGGCACGATGCGGGAGATGCCTTTTGAAGTGACGGAAGGCATGGCGATAATAGGTTTGCCGTTTTCCGACAAGGAAGCGCCCCGCATAAAGTCCATTTGCCCCCCGATCCCTGAAAACTGGTAAGTGCCTATGGAGTCTGCGCATACCTGCCCGGTAAGATCAATTTCAATAGCGCTGTTAATAGCGGTTGCCCGGGGATTTTTCCTGATATTGGTGGTATCATTTACATAGCTGATATCCATTACTCTTATGGAAGGGTTATCGTGCACAAAATCGTACAGCTTGCGTGTGCCCACCATAAATCCGGTAACAGAGCGGCCGATATTCAATTTTTTCCGGCTGTTGTTGATCACGCCCTTTTCGAGAAGGGGAATAACGCCATCCGATAACATTTCGGTGTGGATGCCAAGGTCCTTATGATGGACAAGGTTTTTCAAAACCTGGTCGGGGATAACGCCGATCCCCATTTGCAGGCAGGCGCCATCTTCTATTAAAGACGCCACATAACGCCCGATCGTTTCCACGCTGCTGCTCACTTTCTGGCTATAATCTACTTCGGGAAGCGGGCGTTCATCCCATACCAGCGCATTTATTTTACTGATATGCACGAATCCCTCGCCATGGGTACGGGGCATATTGGGGTTCACCTGCGCAATCACGATTTTAGCAGTGTCGACCGCCGAGCGGGCAATATCAACAGAAGTGCCTAAACTGCAATACCCGTGTGCGTCAGGTGGTGATACCTGCACCAGGGCCACATCAATGGGTAATATCGACTTCCTGAAAAGCTGTGGTATCTCGCTCAAAAATATAGGCACGTAATCGCCGTGAGGGCTGTTGGTTACAGCACGGGTATTGGCGGAAACAAACAATGAGTTAAAAAAAAAGCTTTCCCTGCATCCCTGCTTATTAAAGTCTACCTCCCCGAGGCTGGTAATGCTTACCAGTTCCACATTTTTCAGCTCAGCATGCCTGTTCTGCATGGCTTCTATTAAAGTGAGGGGAGTGGCTGCGCTGCCATGCAGGAATACACGATTACCCGATTGGATACATTGCACTGCCTCTTCTGCAGCAATATATTGCTCCTGCTTCATATTACATTCATTTTGATCTTTCAGGAATGGAAGCAAATGTATTCAAAAAAGGCAATCTTATCTCACCCTGTTCGTTGATAGGGGCACCGGCGGGAGGTATCGGTGTTATACAGGAATTGTATTTGGCATTTCCCGGCCTTACCTTTGCCGGAATAATGAGCACAGCAATACTGAACCCGCTTGCAGAGGCTTATGCGGAACGATTTTCAGGCGATGAAGATGAACTATTGCAGGAAATAGCAGCATATACCCGTGAAACGCACCCCCATGCGCACATGCTCAGCGGGAAGTTGCAGGGCCGGCTGCTGTGGATGCTCAGTAAAATGATTCGACCCTCGCGTATCCTGGAGATCGGCACTTTTACAGGCTATAGTGCATTATGTCTTGCAGGAGGGCTGGGCCAAAACGGTGTGCTATACACCATTGAGCTAAGAGAGGAGGATGCATTGCAGGCGCTTGGCTTTTTTAACAAAAGCGCTATGAAGGATCGTATTAAATTGCACGTTGGAAATGCATTGCAGGTGATCCCGGGTTTGAAAGAAAGCTGGGATATTGTTTTTATTGATGCGGACAAGGTAAATTATATCCATTATTATGAACTGGTGATCCCGCAGCTCAATCCGGGAGGCCTTATTATAGCGGATAATACATTGTTTCACGGGCAGGTGCTTGGGGAAAAAATAGAAGGAAAGAATGCGAAAGCTGTTCATGCCTTTAATGAGCACGTGAAACAGGACAATAGAGTGGAGCGGGTATTGCTGACCGTTAGGGATGGATTAATGCTGGTTATGAAAAAATAGTATACTGCATTTATGATCAAAAAAGCGTATTTTCTCCTGCTGATATGTTTTGTCTGCAGCCACAGCGGTCTGTTGGCCCAGAATGCTGCTGTGGTACAATACATCAATACCTACAAATTCATGGCCATCCGGGAAATGCAGCGAACGGGTGTACCTGCTTCTATTAAGCTGGCACAGGGTATCCTGGAAACCCAGGCAGGCGGGAGCGACCTTGTAAAGCGCTCCAATAATCATTTTGGCATTAAGTGCAAAACCGGGTGGAGTGGAGAGAAAGTGTATCATGATGATGATGAAAGGGGAGAATGTTTCCGGGCCTATGCCACAGCAGAAGATTCCTACAGGGATCATTCGGATTTCTTAAAAAGAAGCCAGCGTTATGCTTTTCTTTTTCAGCTTGACCCCACGGATTACAGGGATTGGGCAAAAGGATTGAAAAAAGCGGGCTATGCCACCAATCCGAAATACACACAGCAGCTTGTAAAATATATAGAAGATTATGATCTTCAGTTGTATACGCTGGTGGCGCTGGGAAAGAAGAAGCTGGAAGATGCGCCATCCTTATATGCTGTTAATAACGAGGTGGTGCCTGTTATATCAACAGCTGTGCTTGCCGGCGATAGTACAATAGATATGCAGCCTGAGATGCCGCTTAAGCCCCTGCGTTTGCGTTATCCTGAAGGTGTATTCAGGATCAATGATACCAGGGTGGTAGTGGTATCTGCCGGCACTCCTTTGCTTGCCGTTGCGGAGCAATACAACGTTAAATACAGTCACCTGCTTGATTTTAATGAGCTTGCTGAAGGAGATGATATTATTCGCAAGGATCAGTTGATCTTCTTACAGCGTAAAAGAAGGCAGGGCGCTAACGCGTTCCATATTGCCAGGCAGGGAGAAACATGGCATGATATTGCCCGGGAGGAGGCTGTAAGGCTGGATTATTTACTGGTCTATAACCAGTTTCGCGGAAATGAAATGCCTGTTGCCGGACAGAAGATTTTTTTACAAAAGGACGCTGCAGTGCATATGCCAGCCCGAACGGAGGGTGATATCAGCAAACAGGAGACAGCAAAGCTGGAGCGAACACCTCCTTCTCCTTCTGTTAATGTGGCAGAGGAGCCACAGTATCTGAGGCATATTGTGCAGACCAAAGAAACCCTGTTCAGCATAGCGCGGAAGTATGAGGTGGAGATAACACAGATCCGGGCCTGGAACAGGCTGAGGAATGATACCATCCACAGCGGACAGGAACTGCTTATTTATAAAAATTAGGTCATGTCCCTCATACGTGTTCATGATAGGCAGTTCCGGCCTTACATTTCAGAGGAGGAAATTCTTGCCAGGATCCGGGAAATTGCACGGGCTATAGAAAAGGATTATGCCGGGGAGATACCCTTATTCATTGCTATCCTGAACGGCTCATTTATGTTTGCTTCGGATCTTTTTAAGGTGCTGGATCTGCCTGCGGAGATCTGCTTTATTAAGCTTGCCTCCTATAAGGGTACCAAATCTTCAGGGCAGGTGATCACCTCTATAGGACTGGATGTTGACCTGTTTGGAAGGCATGTGATCATACTGGAAGACATTATTGATACCGGCAGGACGATGAATCGGTTCCTGCCACAGCTTTTTCACCAGCAGCCGTCCTCATTGAAGATTTGCGCTTTACTGCATAAGCCTGAAGCAGCTGTTTATCCTGTTGCTGTTGATTACCGCGGATTTGTCATACCGGATAAGTTTGTAGTGGGATACGGGCTTGATTATGATGGGCTGGGCCGGAACCTGAAAGCGATATATCAATTGGCTGAGCACGTATAATAACCTGTGAAACAATATGATGTATACAATATCGTTAGATATGCTAAAACTACTGTGATATCATGCAATGCCATATAAAACGGACCATTTTTTTATTAGCTGGATGGCTCTGTTTTTATACAACGGTAACTGCCCAATATTATTTACGCGGAGAAATAAGAGATGGGAAGAATACCCCCCTGCAAAATGTTAAGATCATCCTGCATTCAACGGGTTATCTGCATTCCAGCGGACTGGGTGGTGCTTTTGGTATTCCCAGTACGCTGCAATCCGACAGCATCAGCCTTTCCCTCGACGGGTATGAACCGCTTTCATTAAGGGTAAACACTTCTGAGTATCAAAAGATAACAATGAAAATGCTGCCTTATACGGCAAGCCTTCAGAAACATTACCTGCTTTCGCTCACTACCAGTCCTAAATCATTGTCTACCCGTAAATTGTTCGTGGCCGATGAAACCTACAGCGCTCTCGTAGAAAACAGTTTTGTGCGAACAGATGGCAACCCCGTTACCGGTATTACCCCTAATGTTAACCGCGCTTCTTACAGCAATATCAGGCGGTTTATTAATATGAACAGCATGGTACCCGAAGACGCTGTACGTATTGAAGAAATGCTTAATTATTTTAATTTCAATTATACGGAGCCTGGTGGCGACAGCATATTTACGGTGCGTTCGCAGTTAAGTTCCTGCCCCTGGAATGGTGAGCATAAGCTGCTTTTTGTGCAGATGGCTTCCAAGAAGCTGGATCTGGACAGCATCCCTCCCAGCAACCTCGTTTTTTTAATAGATGTGTCGGGCTCAATGGATATGCCCAACCGCCTCCCGCTGCTTAAATCGGCTTTCAGGAAATTAGTGGAGAACCTTCGACCTGTTGATACCGTATCTATTGTGGTATACGGGGGTGTTACGGGAGTAATGCTACCTCCTACGAGCGGCGATCAGAAGGAAAAAATATTACAGGCTATTGAAGATCTTGCTGCGGGTGGATTCACGCCCGGAGAGGCCGGGATACGGCAGGCTTACCGGCTGGCACATAATACTTATATAAAGGGAGGCAATAACCGCGTGATCCTGGCAACAGACGGCGACTTCAATGTGGGTGTGTCTGGAGAACAGGAGCTCGAAAGCCTGATCCTTAAAATGAAGCAGGGAGGCATTTATCTTACCTGCCTGGGGGTGGGAATGGGCAACTATAAAGATTCGAAGATCGAGGCCCTGGCTAAGAAAGGAAATGGGAACTTTGCTTACTTAGATGATGAAAAGGAGGGCGAGAAGGTACTGGTGAAAGAGCTTACACAAACACTATATGCTGTGGCAGACAATGTGTCGCTTAGCATGCATTTTAATGATGAAGTGATCAGGGCTTACCGGCTGATAGGATTTGACAATAAAAGGACCGCCCTGGAAGACACTACCAGTACCCTGGAAGGAGGGGAGATCGGATCGGGACATTCTATGATAGCAGTGTTTGAGGTGGTACCTGAAAAAGATCAGCTTAGTAGCCACTCCGAAGCCCAGGTTCACAAGCTGGCTACCCTAACGATAAATTACTGCCAGCCGGGCAACAAAGAGGCATTGAAGCAGGAATATGATTGCATAAATAATTATAAGCCATTAGCGCAATTAGACCCTTATTTCAGCTTTGTCACGAGTGTATGTATGTTTGGGGGATTTCTTCACAGTTCCCCATATCTTAACAATGCTACCTGGGATGATATGATAAACCTTACCAAAGCATCTATGGATATTGCCAATCCCCTGCATACAGAATACTTTGATATGGTGGTTAAAGCCAAAAAAATTTACGACCCTTCCAAAAAAAGAAAGAGGCGGAGCCGGGAGGAAAGATAGCAGGGGTATTTTACTTCGGCGGGAAGTTGCAGGGGTCAGGTTTCAAGTTGCAGGGTGTGCCAGGTTTCAGGGGGGCAGCCTGTCTCACTTCTATCATTTCACCTCTCACTGTTCACTTCGTGAAACGATAAGTGATAAACGTGAGTCTACTCACATATTCGGGGTGTAACTTGCCCTGAAACCTGTACCCCGACCATAAACTCTTAAACTAATCATATAATTCATCACGGCACGGAAAATTTATGTAGGTTTGTTTTAAACAATTCTCGCAATAATTTATGGATGCTATTATTCGCCTGGATAATATCCGGAAAAGCTACTTCATGGGCAGGCAGGAGTTGCAGGTTTTGAAAGGTATTTCACTCAGTATTCAGAAGAATGAATATGTGGCCTTAATGGGACCCTCCGGCTCGGGAAAAAGTACGCTTATGAATATCCTCGGATGCCTTGATTCGCCTACGGGTGGAGATTACTATCTGAATGGGCACCAGGTGAGCAAAATGATGGATAATGACCTTGCCGAAGTGCGCAATAAGGAAATTGGCTTTGTTTTCCAGCAGTTTAATTTGCTGCCCCGGCTTTCGGCCCTTGAAAATGTGGCACTTCCTCTTATTTATTCCGGCATACCCCGGAAGCAGCGTATGGAAATGGCTATGGCTGTGCTGGAGCAGGTTGACCTGGCAGACCGGAGCCATCATCGTCCTAATGAATTAAGCGGTGGTCAGTGTCAGCGTGTAGCCATTGCCCGGGCCCTGGTAAACAATCCCTCCCTGGTGCTGGCGGATGAGCCTACCGGTAACCTGGATACCAAAACATCCTACGAAATAATGAATATCTTCGGCAGGATACAGGAGGCCGGCAATACGATCGTGTTGGTAACTCATGAAGAGGATATCGCTCACTATGCCAAACGTATTGTGCGTCTCAGAGATGGCGTTATTGAAACGGATAAAAGAACTTCGGAATCGGCAGTGATTGCGTAGCCTGCCGGTAATTTTTCTTTTTTGCATGGAACAATCACATGTCCTTTAAAATATATACTAAAACCGGCGACAGGGGCACAACTGCCCTGATCGGCGGCGCAAAAGTGCCCAAGTCACATTTGCGTATCGAGGCGTATGGTACAGTGGATGAATTGAATTCAAATATCGGGATGTGTAGAGATATGCTTACGCACGAAGACAGCCGGAAAGTATTACAGGATATACAGGGCCGATTATTTTCTATTGGCGCATCGCTTGCCTGCGACCCGGCTAAAGCAATCAAAATGCATATTCCGGATATCCGGGAATCCGATATCAGCTTCCTCGAAAAAGAGATAGACAGGATGGATGAGGTGCTCCCACCCCTGAAAAATTTTATTTTGCCCGGAGGGCATGCTGCCGTGTCTTTTTTGCATATTGCCCGCTGTGTTTGCCGCCGGGCAGAAAGATGTTGCGTGCGTTTGGAAACGGAAGAGGAAAAAATAGCCCCTTTTATACTGATATACCTCAACCGCCTCAGCGATTATTTATTTGTGCTGGCAAGATATACCGCCCATTTGCTTAAGATTGAAGATATACCCTGGAAACCCCGGGGATAGAGGGTTATGAGCGATTGGCTTGAACTGTTTCAGGGCGCAGGTAGAAGGTAAAAGGTAGAAGGTAGAAGGTGAAAGTTTTACCTTACACCCTATGCCCTACACCTTCCTCCTCATATCATTTTCCCGTCTTTCATATGCAACACCCTGTCGCTCATTTTTGCCAGTTCCTCATTATGCGTTACGATCAGGAATGTTTGCCTACGGGTATCGCGCAGGTGTACGAACAAACGGTGCAGTTCCCTGGCGTTTTCAGAGTCAAGATTGCCGGTAGGCTCGTCGGCAAATACAATATCCGGATCATTGATCAGTGCACGGGCAACAGCCACCCGTTGTTGTTCACCTCCAGAAAGTGCAGCGGGCTTGTTTTCGGCCCGGTCTTTCAACCCCAGGATTTCCAAAAGCTCTCTGGCCCTGCCCTCCGTTTCTTTCTTCTTTTTCCCCCATAGCCATCCAGGTATGCATACATTTTCCAGGGCGCTGAACTCGGGCAGCAGGTGATGGAACTGGAAAACAAATCCCATATGCCGGTTACGGAAACCTGCCAGCTTTTTACCCCTCAGCAGATCCACCCGCTGATCCTGTAAAATGATTTCTCCGCTATCTGCCTTGTCGAGCGTGCCGATGATATGCAACAGCGTGCTTTTGCCTGCACCGGAAGAACCGGCTATGCTCACTATTTCTCCCCTTTGTATATCAAAGCTCACTCCTTTAAGCACCTGCAGGCTGCCATAGGATTTGGTAATATTTTTTACGGATAACATTAAAAACAGATTGTTTAAAACTGAAAATTAATCATTACTGTGGCACTTAACAAAAGCAAACGGCAATAAACACTTCTGCTAACCGTTCAATTTTGCCTGATCGTCCAAGTGAATTTGGAAATTACGTGCTAAACTTTACTTTTGCGGAAAATTTGATCGTTATAGCCTTTTTAGAGGTATAACAGTCTGTAAAAGTAAAAGATCTGATCATCGCTAAAAAACTTAATAAATGTTCTGGACACTTGAATTGGCATCCTATCTTGAAGACGCTCCATGGCCCGCCACCAAAGACGAGCTGATTGATTATACTATCCGCAGCGGTGCTCCCATAGAAGTCATTGAGAACCTCCAGGAACTGGAAGATGAAGGAGAGATATATGAAGGCATTGATGATATATGGCCTGATTATCCTTCCCAGGAAGACTTCTTCTTTAATGAAGATGAATATTAGCTACTGCGGCGTAGTCTATGCGTCATGTATGGTGTAACAGGGGGTAAGCTTTCCTGTATTTCCATTTACATTACTGATCAACCGTTCTTATTGGAGAACGGTTTTTTGTTAGCCGGCCAAGCCCTACAGGCGGCATTAAAAGCTGGTATTGGCTACATGGTTCAGGACTGAATGGTAAATTGTATTAAACTCTAAAAAAACAGGTAAAATCCTTATTTTATTTAGTAGATTTACGAACCCTAAACCCATAGCGATGAGCTTTGCAAAAAGTCCTGAAGCATTTTTATCCCTGCATGAAAGTGCTAATCATGCAACATCTTATTCTTTTAAAGAATACGAAGAGCAGATCGTTGCCTATTTTTCCGGCCGATCCGATAATAGGCGGTTTCAATGGGACCTTGAAAAGCTTAACAAACGTTTTAAAGAATCCTGTAAACAGATGGAAATATTTATTGATCTGCAGGGAAAAGATAGGTTCAGCAACCGGTTGTAAAATGATAGCTGTTTTACAGGAAGGGTATGCGTCTTAATTATCTTTACCGCTCAACTTTCCCCTTTTTTACTTTTTCACCTGGATTCCAGGTAGGCATGGATCTGCGCTCTTTTATGCGTAAATTGGTAGCTGCTTAATTTGCCTTGTATGGTCACACTTTAAATGCTTCTGTATGAAAGGGGGTATCTTGAAAGAAAAGCGAAAGATCGTTATGGCGCTGCTGTTCATTCTTGTGCTGGCTTTGATCAATAATTTTATCAGCCGTCGCCAGTATGATGATCTTACCAATAATATATCTTCTATTTATAAGGACCGGCTTATCCCTGCCAGCTATATTTTTGGTATGAGTGATTTACTTTACAGGAAAAAGATCGTGCTGCAGTCAACGATGCCTATGGACAGCCTGGTAGTGCAGTTAAGCCGGTACAACGGGGAGATGGCAAAAATAATAGAAGCGTATGAAACTACTTATCTCACCAGGGAAGAACAACTGCAGTGGAAAAATTTCAGACAATACCTGCAGCAATATGATGAGGCGGAAGCGGGCGTTCTTTCCTCCGGCTTGCATACCGGTATGGAGCGCCTGCACCCGGGGTTCGACAAGACACTTCAATCGTTGAAGCAGCTCAATGAAACACAAACCAGTGAGGGTATGCGGCTCCAGAATGATTCAAAAGCCATTATCAGCAGTACCGTAACCCAGGCTTATCTGGAAGTTTCCCTTCTTTTTATTCTTGGTATTATAGGCATGATGCTATTGACCACTTCCGAAAAAACAGTATACCCAGCGCCGCACAGGTATCTTTATAATTGAGTGGTCCCTGGTGTTGAATGAGCAATGATCCCCAGTATGATGATCTGCTCAAAAGACATCTCCATTATTTATCAATAAAAGTTTTACCGTTCATTTCCGACTGCCTGTAAGCAGATGCCGCTTCGCTGCCTTTTTTCTGCTTAAACTTCTAACCCCAGCCTTACCGACAGATCGGAAGAGAATGTATTGGAAGGGTCGTATTTGGCTTTAATAGCTAACCATTCTTCATACTGCGGATACATAAGCCGGAAGGTGGCTTTGTCGAGCATGGCGTCTTTGCCCAGGTATATCCTGCCTCCGGCTTGTAATACTGCTTCATCTAATTGCCGGGTAAAAGCTTTTAATCCACTGGTAACAGGAAAGTCAATGGCCAGTGTGTAGCCCTTAAAAGGGAAAGATAGGATGCCCTGGCCTTCCCCCATTTTTTTAAATACGTTCAGGAAAGGGGTACAACCGCTGGAGGCTATCATTTCCATGATATGCCTGAGATGGGCTTTGCCGTTTTCTTCCGGGATCACAAACTGGTATTGAATAAAACCTCTTTTGCCGTACCCCCTGTTCCAGTTATTGATCATATCGAGGGGGAAAAAGAATTTTTCATAATGCACAAACGGCTTGGGGGAGTTTTGTACAAATCCTATCATCCGGTTAAGCAATCGTACGGTAATATTGTTCAATGCAAAGCCCGGTAAGAAAAACGGAACGTTCAGCATCGATATCCGGTGGATCTTTAAGGGTTCCTTTTTCAGGGAGGCGGGCAACTCTTCTATAGCGGCAGCATCGCCAACCGTTAATACTCCGCTGCCCAGCCTTTTGCCTGTGGCAAGGGGATCGATCCATGCCACTGAGTAATTACGGTCTTTATGCTGCTCAAGCGCATCCAGCATTTCATCGAGGTTATTTACTTTAACAGATAGCTGCCTGAAATACGTAGTTTCAATTTTTCTTAGCCTGATCTTAGCCGTTAGTATAATACCCAATAATCCCAGCCCGCCAAAATTGGCAATGAACAGGTCGGGATGTGTTTCCCGTGAGGCGGTTACTATCGTACCGTCGGATAACAGGATAGTAAAGGAGATAACACAGTTAATGAAAGAGCCGTCTGCATGGTGTGCCTTGCCATGTATATCATTGGCGATAGCGCCGCCGATGGTTATGAATTTTGTTCCCGGGCAGATCATCGGCATCCATCCTCTGGGGGCAAAGCTGGTAATGATCTCATCAAGATTGGTACCGGCTTCGCATTCCAGTGTGCCTTCCTTTTCATCCCACGACAGAAAATGATGCAGACGGGTGCATATGCATACTTTTTTATGCGTATGTATGGCCTGGTCGCCATAGCTTCTCCCCAGCCCCCGTGCAATAACCTGTTCCGTTGCGATAATGCGGTTCAATTCCTGAGCATCTGACACTACGGTTACGTATGAGTTGGCTGTTGGATAATTGCCCCATCCTGATAAAACTATCTGTTGTTCGGTTGCCATACGGTAAAAACGATATTAAGCTATGTTTAGTGGGTTGGTACCAATGATTTTTCCGCTCATGTTTTATTGACCAGGCCTACCACTATATCCATTACATTGGTTTGTGTGGGCCCTGTTATGATTAAGCCTCCTGTTTTTTGAAAGAAGTGATAGGCGTCGTTATGAAGAAGGTACGTGTCGGGATCGATCGACAGCTCCTTCATTTTCGCGAAGATATCTGCATCTGCCACGGCTCCTGCAGCATCTGTGGGTCCGTCGGTGCCATCGGTTCCGCCCGACAGGATTGCCACCCTGTTCTGTTTTGCCCATTCATCATCTTTGAGTGCACACAATGCAGCCAGTGCAAAATGCTGGTTGCGGCCTCCTTTACCATTACCTTTTATGGTAACTGTTGGTTCGCCACCCCATAAAAAACAGGCTGAGGAGCTGTGCTGGGTATCCCGGAGATATTGTACGAACTTTTTCGCCTGTACCTCTGCTTCACCGGCAAGTGCCGGCAACAGTACGGTGGTTGTGTATCCCAATGCCTGTGCTTTTTTTGCTGCAGCCTCCAGGGCTGTTTTATTGGTAGCTATCAGCGTATTATACACTTTCGTGAAAACGGGATTGCCCGGCTTGGGAGTATCGGGGATGGTTCCGCCGGCTCCGCTGGTCAGGCGGTCCCTGATCGCGCCGGGGAGCTTTTCCTGAAGCCGGTATTTTTTGATTATCTGCCAGGCGTCATTAAATGTGGTGGCATCCGACGCAGTGAGCCCACTCGCTATCACGGAAAGGTTGTCTCCCGGTACGTCGCTCAGGATCAGTGCTATTACGGTAGCCCTGGTATATTGCATCAGTTGCCCGCCTTTAATAAGCGAAAGGTGCTTTCTTACCGTATTGACCTCATCAATAGCAGCGCCACAGTCCAGCAACAGTTGCGCTGTTTGCTGAAGATCTTCCAGGCTGCAGCCGGGAGGAGTGTCGGCAAGCAGGGCAGAGGCCCCGCCACTGATCAGCAGGATGATAAGATCTTCTGTTTGGGCTTTTTCAAACAGCGCCGTGATCTCTTTTCCGCCCAACAGGCTGTTATTATCCGGTACAGGATGTCCGGCTTCTATGGTGCGGCAGTACCGGAGGGGAAGCGAATGGTGGTACTTAGTAACTACTACACCCTCTCTGATCCGGGTGCCTAAGATCTTTTCTGTTTCCAAAGCCATGGCCGAGGCAGCCTTTCCTGCCGCGGCTACATACAGCTTATTGTTGCCCGATAGCGAAAAATCCTGACCCGCTATGGTGATACGACTTTCCTTCAACCGGATATATCGTGGTATAAAATAGCGGGGCTTTACCGCTTCCACTCCTGCAAGGAATATTTGTATGGCATCCTGTTTCGACATGCCCGAAATTAACATTAGTTTTAAATCTGCCGGCTATAGTTTCTCAGTCAATTTTATATTACCTTCGATGTCAATTAGTTGTTTAGCTAACTAATTTGAGATATCAAATGCATGATAAAGGGAAACGAAGATTTTATCATCAATGTTTCCTGCCGGCTGATAAGGTGATGCAGCCGATCAAAAATAAAATTGACAGATGAAACGTATTATCAGAAAAGTTGCGGTATTAGGTTCGGGTGTAATGGGCTCACGTATTGCGTGCCATTTTGCGGGTATTGGTGTTCAGGTATTGTTGCTGGATATTGTGCCCGGCGAGCTGACGGAAGCGGAAAAAGCCAGAGGGCTAACACCTGACCACCCCGCGGTAAAGAACCGGATCGTGAACGAGGCGCTGGCAGCTGCCGTAAAATCAAGTCCTTCGCCGGTATATACAAAGGATGTGGTGAAGAAGATCGCCGCCGGGAATTTTACAGATAATATGAAGGACATTGCCGGCTGCGACTGGATCATTGAGGTGGTGGTAGAGCGGCTGGATATCAAGCAGCACGTTTTGGCGGAAGTGGAGCACTTCCGTAAGCCGGGAACACTGGTCACTTCCAATACTTCCGGCATTCCCATACACCTGATGGCTGAGGGTAGGAGCGAAGATTTCAAAAAGCATTTTTGCGGTACGCATTTCTTTAATCCCCCGCGTTACCTGCGTTTGTTGGAAATTATTCCCACTTCATATACCGACCCCCAGGTGGTGGATTTTTTGATGGAATATGGCGACCTGTTCCTCGGTAAAACCACGGTATTATGTAAAGATACTCCTGCTTTTATAGCCAACCGCGTTGGCGTGTACAGCATGGCGCTTATATTTCAACTGGTGGAAAAGATGGGCTTA
>CAZREP010000115.1:0-16466 GCA_964599035.1 uncultured Terrimonas sp.
CTGGAAGAAATGTGGAGCGACGGGGATCATGTGCAGCATGAGATATGATCTGCTGTAAGGCAGCAGAAGATCCAATTTATTAACAGCCGGTATAGCCGGTTTTCATTTTAATTTATATTATTTAAGTGTAGAAGTTTATGGCACAGGATAATAATCAGAGTAAAATACCAGGGTTCGGCAGGCGGCCTGAAGGCGACGACAAATCTCCGCGCCGCGGGCCCAAGTTCAGCATTTACTGGGTGTATGGCATCGTTGCACTTTTCCTGGTGGGTTACCAGCTGTATAAAGGAGCAACACCAACGGCAACGGTGATCTCCGACCTCCAGTTCCGTAATGAAATGCTCGTAAAAAATGATATCCAGAAGCTCGAACTCGTTCGTAATAAGGATGTAGTGAGGGTTTTTATTTATAAAGACAGTTTAAGTAAGCCTATTTATAAGGAACTGCTTGGGGATCGTTGGGCGATCATTGCAAAAACAGAAGGCCCGCATTTTCAGTTTGAAATTCCCGATGCCAAAACCTATACCGGCACTACGCTGGCGGAGTTTTATAAGGAACACCAGCAGGTGAAAGAAGTTCCGGTAAAAATAGTAAGTGATCCCGAATGGTTCGGTTCTTTGCTCAGCTATATCTTTCCCCTGCTCATGTTTGCCCTGTTGTTTATTTTGATGATGCGTAAGGTAGGCGGTCCGGGTGGCGGAGGCGGTCCGGGTGGTATTTTCAGCATAGGCAAATCAAAAGCCACCTTGTTTGAGAAAGGCACTAAAGTGAATATCACTTTTGCCGATGTTGCGGGATTGGAAGAAGCCAAGCAGGAGGTAATGGAGATCGTTGATTTTTTAAAGAACCCCAAAAAATACACTTCTCTTGGAGGCAAGATCCCCAAAGGTGCATTGCTGGTAGGGTCTCCCGGTACAGGTAAAACGTTGCTGGCGAAAGCCATGGCAGGCGAAGCCCAGGTGCCTTTTTTCAGCCTGAGCGGTTCCGATTTTGTGGAGATGTTTGTGGGCGTGGGTGCCAGCAGGGTACGGGATCTGTTTAAGCAGGCCCGGGAAAAAGCACCCTGTATCATATTTATCGATGAAATAGACGCCATAGGCCGGGCGAGAGGAAAAAATGTGATGATGAGCAATGATGAAAGAGAGAACACGCTTAACCAACTGCTGGTGGAAATGGATGGCTTTGGTACCGATAGCGGTATCATTATTCTCGCAGCCACCAACCGTCCCGACGTGCTGGACAGCGCGTTGCTGCGTCCCGGCCGTTTCGACAGGCAGATCACGATTGATAAGCCGGATGTAAAAGGAAGGGAGGAAATATTTAATGTGCACCTGAAGCCCATAAAAAAATCGGCCAAGCTTGATGTATTTAAACTGGCGGAACAAACACCCGGTTTCGCCGGCGCCGATATTGCCAATGTATGTAATGAGGCCGCTTTGATTGCCGCCCGTAAAGGAAAATTGGAGGTGGAAATGGATGATTTCCAGGATGCGATAGATCGCGTGATCGGCGGGCTGGAAAAGAAAAACAAGATCATTTCCCCCGATGAAAAAGAGATCATAGCCTATCATGAGGCAGGACATGCCATTTGCGGATGGTTCCTTGAACATGCTTACCCTTTGTTGAAAGTTACGATCGTTCCCCGGGGAACGGCGGCACTCGGGTATGCGCAGTATACTCCCAAGGAGCAATATCTTTATAATACAGACCAACTGAAGGACCAGATTGCCATGACCCTTGGCGGCAGGGCAAGCGAAGAGATCTTCTTTGGAAAGATATCTACCGGTGCCAGCAACGATTTGCAGCAGGTAACCAAAATCGCTTATTCCATGATCACCATGTATGGCATGAACGATAAGCTGGGTAATATCAGCTATTACGATCCGCAGCAGGAAAATTATTTTACCAAGCCTTTCAGCGAGGAAACCGGCAGGATCATTGATGAAGAAGTGAGGAAACTGATAGATGCGGAATACAACCGTACCAAGGCTCTCCTCCTGGATAAAAAACAGCAGGTAGAAGCCATCGCCAAAGAGCTGCTTACCCGTGAAGTGCTTTTTCAGAGCGACCTGGAACAACTGATCGGCAAACGGCCCTTCGAAGAGAAAAAGCCTGCGGATGTAGTGCACGACCATCATCACCGCGATGAGCATTCTTCATCAAACGGCTCTGAAGGCGGTGGGATCAGCGCAGGTGTTCCCCCGGCTGAGATCATACCTAAACCCTGATGCGTAATGAAGTTATCTCCCGCAAAGGAAAATATACTTAAAAAAATACGAAAGGCACTGAGCACTCCGGTGCCTTTGCCTTTTCCCGGCGGCGAAGGGAACAACAGTGTGTTTTTTCCTCCCGGCGACGACCTGGCCATACTTTTTGCCGAAGCTTTTGGAAAGCTGGAGGGCCGTTTTTTATATTGTGCCGGGGAGGCAGAAATGCTGCAGCAGTTGTCGCTGCTTATTAAACAGCGGGGGTGGAAAGAAGTGTTTTGTAAAGAAACCCTGTTGCAGGAAAAGCTTACCCGTTTGTCATTTGCAGGGTTGTCAGACGAGCCCCTTGATAAGGCGGATGTGGCGGTGACGAGCTGTGAAATGCTGATCGCGAGAACGGGGAGCATTGTAATGAGCACGGCGCAGCAGAGCGGCAGAACAACAAGTGTGTATGCACCGGTGCATATTTGCCTGGCGTATACCAGCCAGTTGGTGTACGATATCAAAGACGGGCTGCAACAGCTTAGGCAGAAATATGCAGACAATATGCCTTCGCTCATCACCTTTGCCACGGGCCCCAGCCGGACGGCGGATATTGAGAAAACCCTCGTGGTGGGGGTACATGGGCCTAAAGAAGTATTTGTGTTTTTGACAGAAAATTGAAGCAATTCATTTTATCTTGCACAGATGCAAATCCCTACAGGAAAAAAGATATATTTTCTCTCTGATTTTCACCTTGGCGTTCCGGACCATGCTTCCAGCCTGTTGCGGGAAAAACGTATCGTTGGCTTTCTTTCCGGGATACAGGAAGAGGCGGCTGCTATTTTTATCGTCGGCGACCTGTTCGATTTCTGGTATGAATATAAAAAAGTGGTACCCAAAGGATTTGTTCGTATACTGGGTAAAATGGCGGAGCTTACAGATAGCGGGATACCGCTGTATTTTTTTGTAGGCAATCATGATATGTGGATGAACGGGTATTTTGAAAAAGAGCTGAACATCCCGGTATATTATGAGCCGCAGGATTTTGAGTTTAACGGGAAATCTTTTTTGATAGGTCACGGCGACGGTTTGGGCCCTGGCGACAGAGGATATAAGTTCTTAAAAAAAATATTTCGCAACAAAGCATGCCAGTGGCTGTTCGGCCTTCTGCCTCCATATGTTGGTATGGGCATTGCGCACTGGTCGAGCAGAAGCAGCAGGGCCGTAACCGGAGAAGAAGATGCCCGCTTTTTGGGGGAAGATGGGGAATGGCTTATCAGCTATTGTAAAGAAGTGCTGCAGCGGAAACATTACGATTTTTTTATTTTTGGGCACCGGCATCTTCCCATTGATTTTTCATTGGACGGGGGAAGCCGGTATATTAATTTAGGCGACTGGATACGCTATAACAGCTATGCCGTATTTGACGGGCAGAACATTGAATTGAAATTTTATCCATCCTGATGCGCCTTCTTTTTAATATATTATTATGTGGCTTTGTTTTGCAGCTGTATGCGCAAACAGACACCGCTCTGGAAAGCAGTCCCGCTATAGCGGTTTCTCCTTCCGTTACCTTCTATCCCGGAAGGGTGAAACAGTTCACTGCCGATAACCTCGGAAATATTTATGTGCTTACACCAGCCGGACTTCTCATCAAGTATAACGACAGGGGCGATTCGCTGAATGTTTTTAACGACGTACGCCGTTATGGAACGTTATATACAATAGATGCGACCAATCCAATGAAAGTATTGCTGTACTACAGGACTTTCTCCATGATCGTAATGTTGGACCGTTACCTGAACAAAGTAAATACGATAGATCTGCGAAAAGCGGGTATTTTCCAGGCTAAAGCCGTTGGCCTGGCCTATGACAACAATCTCTGGGTATTTGATGAGCAGTCTGCAAAGCTTAAAAAAATTGATGAGACCGGGAGGCTGCTTAGTGAAACACCCGACCTCCGGCAGGTGCTGGATATTATACCTTCTCCCAACACAATAACAGACCGCGACGGCTTTGTATATCTGTATGATGAGGTGAGCGGATTGTATATATTTGACTATTATGGTACGCTTAAGAATGCATTATCTCTAAAGGGGATCAGCGACTTGCAAGTGATCAGCAAAACCATTGTAGGCCGTCGCGGGCATGAATTTGTGAGGTATACGCCCGGAACGCTTGAGCTAAAGGAAGTGCAGCTTCCTGCCGGTATACAGCAGGCTGAAAAAATATACATTGCGCGGCAGGGTGTCTATGTGCTTAACGGGTCGGGAGGGATTGAACTATATCCCTACACTAAATGATCTTTACTATGAATGACTTTTGGAACAGGATCATCCTGGATAACAGCATCGGGGATTATCTTACCGTTGGACTCGTTATTTTGGGTATGTACCTGCTGAAGAAATATTTCAGCAGGCCAATAGCTGCAGCCATTATTTACCTGCTGAAGCAGGCGGGCCGCAGGATAGACCGGCAGGCGTTTATCAGCCTTATCCTTGCCCCGCTGGAATATTTTATCATTGTGCTTACTGCTGTAATTGCCCTTTCTTCCCTTCATTTCCCGGAAGCGTTAAAATATACTTTTTATAAGACTGATACCAAAACGATCATAGATCGCATAGCAACGGCGCTTCTTATCGTTTCCTTTTTCTGGTTACTGCTAAGAGTAATTGACTACCTGGCGCTGGTGATAGCTAAAAGCGGCAGTGAAGAGATGCAGGGAGAGCATCAGCTGATTGTTTTTATGAAGGATTTTTTTAAGGCCATTATAAGCATAGCAGGCATACTAACGGTCATCAAATTTGCCTTCCACTACCAGATCTCGGATCTGCTTACCGGATTAGGCATAGTGGGTGTAGCGCTGGCATTATCTGCGAGGGAAAGCCTGGAAAACCTCATTGCTTCTTTTATTATTTTTTTTGACAAGCCCTTTGTTATAGGCGATACGCTTAAGGTGCAAAACATAACCGGCACGGTGGAAAAGATCGGCTTCAGAAGTACCCGGCTGCGTACCACCGAAAAAACATACGTAAGTGTGCCCAACAAACAAATGGTGGATGGTATTGTAGATAACCAGAGCCTGCGAACGCAGCGGCGTGCCGATCTGAAGCTTGAGCTTGATACGGCTACAACAGCAGCCCAGGTACGCCGGTTGCTGGATGGGATTCAGGATATTTTACGGCATCCGAAAATAGAGAACAGGAATATTTTTTTAAATGACATTGTGCAGCATGGGTATCTTGTGCAGGCTGATTATTATACCGCGCCGGTTCCGATAGATGAGTTTAATATACTGAAGCAAGAGGTAAACTTACGTGTAATACAATTAATGGAAGACCTGGGAATCGAAATGGCATCTTTACAACAAAGAGCAAAGCCATAAATGGTGAATAGCGCTGACCTCCGCAACGATACAAACAACAACCCTTACCGGCTTCCGTCTATTTTATACAGGGCAACAAATTCATCGGAAAAAACAATCCTGTATTTGTCTTTTATTATCGTATCCTTTTGTGCCTGATCTGTTAAGATAAACTCCGGATATTTTTTTATAAAAAGTGTTTCATCATGATCCACGCTATTAGCCTCATCCATATATAACCTGATTTTTTCTGAGTTGATCTTATGATAAAATTCTATTCCCGGCTTGTAATAAAAAGGAATAACATAGCAATCCCCGGCATGGTTTTCAAGTAAGACGCGGCTAATATCCTTCACACTTTTGTCCATAGGCAAACTCCACGTAAACCAGCGATGCCTGTTGAGATTAAAGGTATTTATACCGGTTATGAAGAGTACAGCCAGAACAATCAGATGCTTGTTTTTCAGGTAATTATCAAAGAGGGACTGCATTATAAACATCAATACCAGTGTAACACTTATGGTTATATAGATCGTTTTATGCCTTGACGTTTCTTGGTGTACCAGAAGTGAATATACCGGTAACCAGGCAATGGAAAGTACGGCATAAAAAAGTAAGGCTTTGGGTTTTGGAAATTTTGTAAACAGCAACCCGATACCCGTTAAAAGGATACCCACGAAAAGGATATACTCATTTTCAAACCCAGTTTGAAAACCTGCATTAAACCTGATGCACTCCCCGAAATAGTTTTGATTATTATTTTCCTTATATGCTATATCCAATAAGCCCGAAAAATGGCCGCCCAGGATATCAGGAGTATACAATAAGCCCAAAAAGGGCAGGGCTGCCAGGTTCCCTGCAAATAGGCGCTTCATTACGTTAAACCGCCTTAGCATAAGCAGCCGGAGAAAAAAGTAACCGCTTGAAATAAAGTGGCAAAAGAAAAAGGTAGGGTTTGAAAAATATCCTAATACGATCGTTAAAATGAACAGCAAAAGAAAAGACCTTGTCCGGGAAGAACGATCGGATTCGAAATACAGAATAAGTAAAAGCAGAGAGAAAAAAACAACATAAATATAAGACCTTGCTGAAGTCATATATCCTGCCACCGGCACGCAGGTGGCAAGCCACACAAACCCCAACAGTGCCACTCCGCTACTGAAATATTTTTTTGCAAAATAAAAGAAAGTAATAAACAGAAAAACGCCGGCGAAAGCATTGGGGATCCGGATCAGAAAAACCTTATCAAACGGAAGAAGGTTAAACCACCAGGCAATGAATGTAAAGAGCTTATGATTATTTGAGGGCAATAAAAAACTCTGCCACAGGTCGTTGCTGATATAATAATTATAGCTCCAGGCCTCGTCATACTGCAAGGGGAATACGGCATCATACCAAAGTGCTTTTCCAAATGCAAAAAGGGTAATGATCCAAAAAACAGAACGCTCAAAAAGAGGTAATGCATTAAACCACCGTACTCCGTTTTTAATTCTTCTGATAAAAAAAGAAGCGTATGGCAACCCCGCAGTTTCTATCTTCTTATAATTGTACAGACCCCATCCGGAGAGGAACAACACGCCCGCATCAAATGCTAGTATTAACAGTTTAACCCATTGAAATGCGCTGACAGAAAACCGGTTTTTGAAAAAAGGGACCCAGTTATCGCTCTTTTGAAGAGCGCCTGCCAGCCATTCAAAAAAGCCATCATAGCTTTGGGTGTAAAATAGAAGCGTCAGCCATAAGGAAAAGCCAACTACCGGTAACCATAAACAAAGCAGGGCAACCCTTACTGATAACTTCACGCAATCCAATTTTATTTAGTATGTGACCATACCGGAAGCCGTTACGGTTAAAATATAAAAGTAGCGATTATTGCTATAATTGCTTTATTTTGAACATTAACTTTCAATAACCAGGTAGCATGGAACAGGAACAACTTACGTTAGGCATTGGCACCCGTTTACAGCATACTCATTTTGGCCCCGGGGTGATTGTTGGTGTTAAGTATGCCGTTTATCTGATCTCTTTTATCCATCACGGGATAAAAGAGATTGATAAGACCGACCCGCAGCTTGATGAGGTCATTCCCGAAAATGTGACTGCAGAAGTGGAAACGACTTCGGAAATGGAAAAGTCACTGCTTAAAATTTTACGGTTATGGGGAGATGTAACAGAAAAAGTACCCCTGGGCGACAGGTGGACGGGCGGCACCATGCTGCTGCAACCTGCAGACCCAGCCCTAAAGCCGAAAGAAATACCCGTTGAAATATTCTTTCATAAGATCGTAATGCTGCGCGACCGGTTAAGAGTGCTGGAGCAACAGATCAATGCGCATAAAAAGCTTAGCGATGAAGACAAGGTGAATCTTCAGCAATATATTACCCGCATCTACGGATCACTTACCACCTTTAATGTGCTCTTTAAAAATAAAGAGCAGTGGTTCATTGGGGAAAAAGGCAGCAGGGAGGATTGATGGAGAATTTTTATTTAATAATGCTTTGCAGCATGAAGAAACAGGCACTTCTGTTATCGGCGTTTTTGTTTTTTAGCGCAGGGGTCTATGCACAGCGCTATAAAACAGTACATCAACAGGCAATTGTAATTGATACGCACAATGATGTGCTTTCATCGGCTACCATGCATGGATTGAGCATAGAAAAAGATCTTACGGGGAAGGCCCATTCGGATATTGCACGCTTTAAAAAAGGAGGAATAGATATACAGGTGTTCTCTGTTTTTTGTGATGAAACCTTTGGGAAAGATACGGCTTTCAAATTTGCCAACCTAGAAATAGATTCCCTTTATGCCATCGTTGAACGCAACCCCCGTAAAATGATGATGGTTACTTCTCCGGAGGATCTGCAGAATGCGGTGCGCCAGAAGAAGCTGGGCTGCATGATAGGAGTGGAAGGCGGGCACATGATCGAGGATAGGCTGGATTATCTGGATAGCTTATACCGGCGGGGCGCCCGCTATCTCACGCTCACCTGGAACAATTCTACTTCATGGGCCAGCTCAGCCAAAGATGAAACGACCAACGGAAGTGACGGCGGGGAACAGAAAAGAAAAGGACTAAACGGTTTCGGAGTACAGGTGGTAAAGCGGATGAACGAGATCGGTATGATGATTGACCTGTCGCATGTAGGGGAGCAAACTTTTTATGACGTCATAAAGCTTACCACAAAACCGGTATTGCTGTCGCACAGCAGCGTATATACCATCTGCCCGGTGTTCCGCAATCTGAAGGATGATCAGATCAAAGCGGTAGCAAAAAATGGCGGGGTGATACAGGTAAATTTTTATCCGGGATTTTTAGACAGCAATTACCAGAGAAGCCGGAAGGAGTTATTTGAACGACGCCGTGTTGAAAGAGATTCGCTGAAGCGCCTGAGTTGGGAGCCTGATGCCATTGCAGCGTGGATAGATAAGAAATATGCCGGAGAAATGGAAATGCTCCGTCCGCCGTTGTCCCTGCTCATAGATCATATTGATTATATTGTAAAGCTGGTGGGGATAGACCATGTAGGAATAGGGGCGGACATGGATGGTATTGAATCCCTGCCACGGGAGCTGAACGGCGTGCAGGACTATCCGGCAGTAACAAAAGCATTGCTGGAGAGAGAATACAGTGAGAAAGATATTTTTAAAATACTGGGTGGAAATTTTATCCGTGTGTTTAAGGCAAATAGTAATCTGTAGAAAAGTTTAGCCCCATTTTTTGAGCGCTGTGACCGATATAGCGGGGGAGGTAGTCGGTAAAATTACTCTTCTTCCGGCCATTCTCCTGCTCCTCTTCTGACCAGTACGGGTTCGCTGCCCGTGCAATCGATCACGGTGGAAGGCGTCATGCTCCCGATACCTCCATCAACCACTATATCCACCACCTTATTAAAATTGGATTCAATGATCCCGGGATCGGTATATTCCTCCACCATATCGCCGGGTAGCGTAGTGCTGAGTATAGGATGCCCAAGCTCCCTTACGATCGTTCTTGCGATCTTATTATCGGGTACTCTTATTCCCACTGTATTCTTTTTATTTTTCAATATTTTAGGCACGTTTTTGCTGGATGGTAAAATAAAAGTATAGGGCCCGGGAAGATATGTTTTTAACAGGCGGTATAGCGGGGTGTCAATACTTTTCGTATAGGTGCTCAGGTGGCTGAGATCGTAACACACAAATGAAAAATTTGCTTTTTGCGGATCGGTATGTTTAATGCGGGCAATGCGCTCAATGGCTTTATGCTGGAAGATATCGCATCCCAGTCCATAGATGGTATCGGTAGGGTATATAATAACACCGCCGCTTTGCAGGCACTCCACGATGGATTTTATTTGACGTGGTTGCGGATCAACAGGATGAACATGCAAAAGCATAAAAAATAAGGTAGATTGTTTTTATAATACTACGAAAGGCTGCACAAGTTGTGTGCAGAAAGGCTGGGGTAGAAATGTGCTCCTGCTTTTTCTGCGGCCATCAGCCCCAGACCTTTGTTCCCTCGCTGCAATTGGCGCAGATATCAATATTTTTACGCCCTGCCATCAGCTCGCGGCGAAATTGTTTGTAATTATCGTTGTGCCATATCTCTTTAAAGGATTGTGTTTTTAAATTTCCAAGCCGGTGCATGGCATCTTTATCAAAGCAGCAGGGTACCACCAGTCCGTCCCATGTAATTACGTTGGCGTGCCACAGCTTCCAGCAGTGGTTGTTCAGCCTGTTCTTTACCTTATATGCTCCGTCTCCTGTTTTTTTATAACGGCTGAATTTGTCGATGGTTGGGATCAGGTTATTGGGGTCGTTCTGGTAATCGTATACCTGCGCTGTTTTGAACCATACATCATCAACGCCTGTTTTTTTTGCCAGTTGTTTCACATTTTGTACCTGGTGCTCGTTCGGCTTTACCACTAAAAACTGGAATATTACAAAAGGAGTTCTGCTTTTCAGCTTCTTCTTCCATTTCACTATATTTTCAGCGCCTTCTATTACCTTGTGCAGCTTGCCTCCCCGCCGGTATTGCTGATAAACCTCCTGAGTGGTGCCGTCTATGGAAATGATCAGCCGGTCGAGACCGCTTTCAACGGTTTTTTTTGCATTATCATCATTGAGGTAGTGAGCGTTGGTGGATGTGGCAGTATAAATTTTTTTGTCTGAAGCATATCGTACCATTTCAAGGAAAGCAGGATTAAGATAAGGCTCACCCTGGAAATAGAAGACGAGGTATAAAAGGTCTTTATGGATTTCGTCTATGGTTTGTCTGAAGAAATCTTTTTTAAGCATGCCGGTGGGTCGGGTAAAGCTTCTTAGCCCACTCGGGCATTCGGGGCAGCGCAGGTTGCAGGAAGTGGTAGGCTCAAAGGAAACGGAAACAGGATAGCCCCACTGCACCGGTCTTTTTGTCCAACGGCTGATATAATAGCTGCTCAATACCCTGGCGGCATTCCAGGCGCGCCGTAAGCTGAGCTTGGATAATAGGTTGATGCTATCGTAAATGTGTATACCGGGCATGCGCGTAAAGGTAAATAATATGCGCTACCCTTTTACCCTGGCGCATTTCAAATTTTCGCATAGGCAACAGTTCAACGATAAACAGAAAAACGTAATACAATAGTCATATAGAAATACAAATAGTTATGAAAACAAAACTTTTCTCGCGGCGATGCGGCGGCGCCACGGCGAAGTATTTGTTATTGTTTTCTTTGCGGTCGCTGCACCTTTGCGTTTGCTGCGTGAAATCCTTATCAATATCCGCAGGATGAAATGGAGCTGAGTAAAAGCGAAAATTTGAACTCTTCTGACCGAAGGTAAATACGCCCCTTTTGCCTTGGCTTCTATTTCAGCAGTTGATCTATTCTTACCGGTTGATATTGCTTTTGCTGTAAATAGTCTACCAGCTCACCCAGGCGGTCATACATTTTATCTGTGCGTTCAGCATCGGTGCCTATGTGGAGCAGTAAAATAAAACCATTCAGTCCGTGTGTTTGTTCATAACGGATAATAGAATGGTAAATGCTGTCGGATGAGCGGTAGTTTTTCATTGCTGGTGTAGTATAATCGGCATTGCTGGATGTGCCGGGGGCGAAGTTCACAAGCTGTAAACCCATTTGATTTGTCCATGCCGATATCTGGTGGTTATACCATTCATAAGGCGGAAGAAAATAAGGAGCATCTTCAGCACTAATGCCAAAGCGCTTCATGGCAAGGTAGCTGTCTTTCAGGTCTGCGCTGAATTCCTGCCGGGTTACCAGCAGGCTGTCCCTTTTTATCCAGTCGCAATACAATAAATGCTTGTCGGAATGGCTGCCTAAGTAATGACCGTCTTCTTTTAGCCTGGGGATCAGCATACTGAAAAGCGGGTTGCGGTAAAAGTTGCCGGTCAGAAAAAAAGAGGCTTTTATCTGCCGTTCTTTCAGGGTTCGGGCAATTTTTTCTCCTCCATCTCCCCATTCATCCCCGGTAAAAACAATGGCAATTTTTTTTTGAAGACTGTCACCTCTTATGATGCCACCCATATTATAGCGAAAAGATTTTTTGCCGGCTTGTTCTCCCTTATTAACGTTTAAGGCTTTTGCCGGGGCTGTGTTTTGTTCACTATCTGCTGCATTTTCTTTTGCCGCCAGCAGGTAGATCAGGGAAGCCGTTCCGTCCATGGTGGGCTCGTTGGTGCTGTAATCACCGGAATCATCGTGATAAACTGCCAATGGGCTTTGGAATGGTGCGTATGCGTCGGGTTTAGTAAGCCGCAGGCCTATAAGACTTCCGAATATGCTCCCATATACCGGCCCATCCACCAGCCCGCCGTTAACCGGGAAATTACCCACTTTTAAAAAGGAAGCATGCGGGTCGTCGGGGGTATCGCCCCAGGCCGGCAAGCCATATACCATACCGGTGCCCCAGGGGTTACAGCCAAAAAGCCAGTCGAAGTTGGCCTGCTCCAGCTCTTCGTATGTATCATCACCGCTCATTTGCCTGTACCAGTAACATTGTATCGCAAAGGCGATAGTAAGATTATTGCTGCACCATATAAAAGGGATGCCCCTGTAAAATGCATTTTGTTTTGCCCTGTTCCATATGATCTCAATACCTTGCTTATAAAAGCTGATCAAAGCCTGCTTTTCGTTTCCACTCATTCTTTTAGATAACTCATAATGCCCGGCGTTTATAAATGGATACCATTGATAGTGTGCCGCGGTATCATTGATGATCCATGGTGTGACCGGTTCTTTTTGAGCCAGCTCAAAAGCATAGCTGAACTTACTGTTATCTTTAAGCATAGCGGCTGCGAGCTCCATATCATCCATCCAGTTTTCTTCGCCGTATATATAAGGCGATTTTACAGATGCTGTCTGCGTGTAGCCGGGTTTTTTTAAGCCATACGCAAAAGCAGACAATGCTTTTTGAGATAAGAGCGAAGCAAATGCTGCATCTTTTTGCCCGTATATTTCAGCGCCGATGGAAAAGGCGCTGCTTAACTTTCCGGCGGTAGAGGAGGTGCCTTTGGTGGTGTTCATATATTTTCCCCTGATCTGCGGTTCCCCGCTTACAAAATATACGGGGCGCTGGTATCCGCGGCCATACTGGCTGTCGAGCCCCGGCATCCGCATACCGATATGATCCCGGTCGTCGCCTACCTGGTTAAACATCCAGTCTGCACGCGGATGCATTTTCAGCAGCCATTCTAATCCCCAGCGTGCTTCATCCAGTATATCGGGTACGGTGTTGGCGCCTTCCAGCCCGTTGTACCGGTACTTATCGCCGAATATGCCGGGAAAGTCGCGGTATGCAGCCAGCAGTTGATAAGTGGCATTGGCGGAAGTGGTAACATATTGCAGGTAATCGGTAGCGTCGTGCCATCCGCCGCTCACGTCAATAAAGGTGCTGTCGGGCATCGGGCCGTATAAAGTATAGCCGTCCTGGGTGTGGCAACTGTCGCCGGTTATGGGGTTGAACCTGCTGCGCTGCTGGCGCATATAATACAGGCAAAAGTCGGCGGCTCCCTTATATACCTCTTTGCCGATCTCAAATTCGGGAGAAACCGTATTGCCGGCCTGCAAATAGTATCGGCCGGGCTGCCTGAACGTGGAAAAATTCAAACGGAGGGTTTCTGTAAACGGGCCATAAGAGCCGGAACGTCTTGGTGTTTTGGCTTGGAACACTACTTTTTTTGAAACGGCATCCACCAGTTGCCAGTTCTTAAAAGCAGGATTCTCTTTACCTCCCCATACTGCCACCTTAATGCCGTAGGGTGTATATCCCAGCTGGTTGATGCGTATCCAGGAAGATTGTGAAAAAGCAGGTTGAGCACCTGCTGTGGTGCAAATAAGGAAAATGACCCGCCAGATACCTTTCATTCTTTTGTTTGATATTGGTGTGAATATATGATTGACCGGTTTGTGTTTTGCTATCTTATTTCAAAGTTTTTCAGATCGGGTATAAACTTTCGTTTCCGCCCTGATTCGTACCTGTAAATAATATTTCCCACTTCTTTGAAAAAAGGGTAGCCGAGCTCTTCGTATTCGTATTTGTCATCATTCAGTATGCCATCGCGGTTTACATAAATGGTGCCGCTCAGCATAAATTCCACTTTGTTCTTAACGTCAACGATATAGGCAATATCGGTTAAAAAGCCGTAGCTCCAGCCGGTTTTGTTGAATACTTTAATATGGGCTGGTATTTGGGATTTGCGGGATCTGAACATAAAAAACTTGGTATAGCTGTCAAAGAATTCGGTAGTATCATATTTGGGATATGTGCTTTGCCCAGGTAATGCAGACATATAACGGTATAAAAAGCGATAGTCGTCTTCGGTTAGGCCAAACCGTTGTTTTGCAGGAGCCTGGCCAGGGAATAATACCGATTGCAGGATCTGCTGAAGATCTTCCAGCGGTGCATTATTATGAGTGGTAAAATCCATAGGCTCATGTATAAGGCTGTCATTACGGTCGTAGTGGGCGTGGCCTATCAAAACCTTTTTACTAAAATCGAATTCCAGGTTGCTGTAAGCTGCGGGTTGGTTATATAACAGCCTCCCGCTGGCGTCGGTAAATCTTATGGGATTGGTGTGGCGGTTCTCTTCTTCGGTGGCACGGACAAAGCGCCGCGTAATACGAAAGTCTTTATATCCCATCTGCCAGAGCCTTTCGTTAATGGTCTTCTGGCCTATAAACTCATACAGACGGTTGTAGGCATCGTTGTCGCTTACTAAAAAGATCTTTTTGATATAATGTGCTATGGAAGGCTGCCCGTTTTCAGACGTGTTGTCTGCTGTTACCGCTGTTTGACCCTGATAGGCGCTGTCTGTGAGCATGGGCGTATATTTATTAATGCCGTCCCTGTTCAGCTTATTCAGCTTCTCCAGCGCCAGGAAGGCTAAGGGCATTTTTACGGTGGAGGCGGGATTGAAGTACAGGTTTTTGTCAACGTGCAGACGGTAGTGTTTAAATACAGGGATATTGTTTTTATCACGGTTGATCTGTGTATAGATCAACTGGTAGCGGAAGCTGTCCGGGTTATTCAATATATGGAGCAGCGCCGGGGAAGCATTGCTGTGCAACAATTGCAAAAGCCATGTGTCTGTTTTTGTCTGGGCGTTCATATGTTGTATACCGAAAAATAAAAAGAAAAGCGGTAAATGTATTTTCATGTTAAAAAGATACGACTTTTAGAACCGAAAAAATAAAATGGTATGGTGTTACCCGTCTTTCTAACTTTGTGGGGTCAATTCATGACCAGATATAAAGTTACGAGGTTCGGGGGGTAACCCTGCAATGTCCAATATTAAAAGTAATGATATGCTAAAGAGACTTTTTCCTGCCTTTGCCATACTTTCTGCTGTTTTTTTAGTCTCCTGCCTGGATACTGAAGAAAAGATCGTGATCAATAAAAACAACAGCGGGGTATATACTGTTACGGTGGATATGAGCAAAATGCTCGTTCTTTTCGACCAGATGGGGCAGGGAAATAAAGAGGAATTAAAAATACCGGAGCAAAAAGATACTACGATCTATTTTAAGCCTTTTGCAGATACCTCTACAACGCTTACCGCCAGGGAAAAGGAGTTGTTTAAAGAAGGGAGCCTCAGGATGCGGACGGATGAGGCGGCAAAGGAACTGGTTGTTATGCTTAGTTTTCCTTTTAAGTATATTGCTGATCTGCCCGAGCTGAAATCGTCATACTTTACAGCGATCAATAAGATGGGGGTATCAGATAAACTGAAGCAAAATGAAGCGGGTGGTGAGCCGGATGAAGGCCTTCCATCCGATATATCAACAGATAAAAATATTTTGAACCCTTCACAGGATGCCTATGCTTTTGCTGCTGCCTCCGGCAAAATATCCAATACCCTCATTAATAAAGAATTGTTCAATAACAGCATACAAAATGATTCTTCCTTGCAAATGCTGCAGCAAATGACAATGATGATGGGCGATATGAATTACAAAACGGTAATTGTAGCACCGGGTAAGATAAAAAAATATAAAGGCAATCAATCCGTTTTGTCGGACGATAAAAAGACCGTTACATTCTCCACTACGCTAAGCGATGTGCTTAACCGCCCCGAAGCCGCCGAATATAATGTGGAATATTAGTGGATGAGGCTGCCCCAGACACCTGAAAAGCACCAAGAAACAAATCACAAGAAACAAATAAAAACCAAATACTAAATCCGAAGCCGTAATTCCGAATGTTCGCATATGCGTCAAACCAAGGAGATATTAACATGTGTGGAAAAGTAGATGTGGTGGGTATTTGAGAAGAAGTAGCTACTTGCAAAAAAAAGTAGAAAATGACAACAAGCAGCTATTTCAGCACCAAGGTAAAAAAAACTTTACTAAGATCTTTGATAAGTCTGTTATAGACCGTAAAGAGATTGTCTTAGCTTCTTTATTGAAGCGCAAAGGTGGGGCAGACAGGTG
>CAZREP010000116.1:0-6317 GCA_964599035.1 uncultured Terrimonas sp.
CCCGTTTACGCCTGCGCCATTTACAGGCACAAAGTCTCCTCCGTTATCGTTGTACTCAAAATACCTGCCCGTCTTAACCATTGGCTCATCCGATTCGAAATCATCGCTGAACAGCCATTCAGGGTGTTTTTCCTGCCAGTTCCGGCTTTCGTTTGTAACCGGACCTTTAGATGTTTCTGTTTCCGGCAAACAATCTTTTTTCAGAAAGCAACCGGGAGAAAATGACAGCGTACATGTAATCAGTCCGCCTAATACAAGATTGAGATCGATCATGGTAGTTGGCTTTTATTGTTAAGAAAACGTTTTGTAAATAAAAATAACTTTTATTGAAAATAAAATAATTATTTAACCTTATTTTTTAATGTTCAAAAATAAAATAAAATGTTAAAACGTTATATTTAATGTCGATCTTATCATATTTAACGAATTATGAAATCTTTTCGGGTATGTGTTGTTTGTTTAAAATTTTCCCGGTTTATATAGCTGTATCTGTGGCGGTTTTTCCGGTTTTTGGCCAAACCACCATCCTTCCGGGTAATCCAAAAATCAAATATGAAGGGCGTGTATTTGTAGCGGATACTGTAGCAAGCCTGTATTGGCCAGGTTCTTCAATAAAAATCCGCTTTAAAGGTGAGCGGGTGGCGGCTATATTAAAAGACGAAAGAGGAAGAAACTATTATTCGGTGATCCTGGACAAGAAGCATAACGGAGTGGTTCGCCTGGATTCCACTTTTAAATATTATGAAATTTATTCGGGAGAGAACAGCGAGCATGAGCTGCAAATATTCAGGCGGAATGGGTATACGGGCGGAACTACCAGTTTCTATGGTTTCAGGTTTGATGGGCCTTTCGAGCTGTTGCCGCCGGTTGAAAACAAAAGAAGGATTGAATTTTACGGCAATTCAATTACGGTAGGTTCGGGTATGTATGAAAACCGCCGTTCTGAATTTGGCGGCGAAAATAATTACAACAGCTATGCCGCAATTACCGCGAGACATTTTGGAGCATCCTATACCTGTATTGCCCGGCCGGGGATCGGGCTTCTGGTAAGTTGGTTTCCCATGACGATGCCCGAGCTTTTTACACGGGAAAATCCTTCCGACTCAACCAGCCGGTGGGATTTTTCAAAAAACGTTCCTGATATAGTTGTGATCAATCTGTTTCAAAATGATTGCGCCATCATACAGTCGCCGGCCAGCAGCGAGTTTAAGATGAAATTCAATGATAAGCCTCCTTCCGGAGAAGATATTGTCCGGTCGTACCGGCAGTTTATCAATAATATCCGATCGCTTTATCCGTCTGCTCATATCATCTGCACATTGGGCAATATGGATGCTGTGAGCGAAGGTTCACCCTGGCCGGGATATATTGCAAAGGCTGTTAGCTCTGTCAACGATCCTAAGATGTACACGCATTTCTTTAAATATAAGAACACACCCGGCCATCCCGACGAAAAAGAACATGTTGATATGGCTCAAAGCCTTATCAGGTTTATAGAAAATAATATAAAATGGTAACTGCCGTCATTTCACATTTCGCTTTATAAATGACCATCCTCTCGAATGCATTTTCGCATCCTGGTTGTATTTGTAGTGGAATGGCAGTATGGCAGTGGTAAGCATTAAAAGCACAAATTCTCTGTGCGGGTTGCTCCACCATATGTGCCACGAAAAATCAGGTAAAGCTCCGATCAAAGATCCTGGGGCTGGCTGGCAAAATATTTGGCAATTTCTTCTGGAGATGGCTGTTTAAGGGGCCGTACGATACGGAAGCCCACAAAAGAAGCATCCGTGTTCCACCAGTCGCTCTTAGGTATCTGCGGGTCACGCTGCTTCCATGCTGCTTTGGAAGGTAATCGTGCCGCACACCTGAGGTCTTCTGCATCATCATCCCATGACCCTCCTTTTACCACCCGCGGGTAAAGTGTTTTCGGTTGTGCCCAGGCATTCCTCTTTGTACTTTCAGGCCTGGAATAAAAATCCGGAAAATATTGATCTAATGTCCATTCAGCTACATTGCCGTGCATGTCGTATAACCCCCATGCATTAGGCTTTTTCCTCCCTACTTTTTGATATTTCTCGTTGCTGTTTTTACTATACCATGCATATTCCGCCAGTTGGCTTTTATCATTTCCAAAACTATACGCTTGGTTAGAGCCGGCCCTGCAGGCATACTCCCATTCAGCTTCCGTAGGCAACCTGTAAAAATGCCCGGTTTTTTCTGTAAGCCATCTGCAATAAGCCAGAGCGGCATATTGGGTCATATTCACTGCCGGATAACCTGTTTTTCCCATGCCAAAGCTCATGTCGGTAAAAGGCGGAGTGGGAGAGGTAACGGCATCAATCCTGACGCGGTTTTTATTGACTGTGGTTGTTTTGGCATTCCTTTCTTTTTCTATAGCAGGGTACACGAATAGCTCGTACTGATCCCAGGTGATCTCATATTTCCCCATCCAGAAATGATCGAGTTCCACCGAATGAACAGGGCCTTCATCGTTTCTCCTGCCAGGCTCATTTTCAGGGCTTCCAATTGTTGCGGTTCCTCCCTTTATCGCTACCATGTCCAAATGTATCCTGGTGCCGGGAACGGTTTCTGTATATGACGTGAAGGTTTGTGCAGACAGTGGCAGTACGATGCTTATAAAAATAGGAGTACCGGTAAAAAGTGCCCAAACTGTTTTTTTTGTTTCCATATTATCGTATTTAAAGATAACCACTGTCCGGCTGCCTGTTAATGCTGAACAGGTAATTTTAAAAAGGAAAAGTTTCGAAAGATTACAAATTTCAAAAGTATAAAAATAAAAAATATGATTGAAATTTGAAAGGTATTATTTACTTTTGAAATTATAACCGAAATAAAATGAAATTAAAGCGAGGGTCTCCTGTTCAATTAAAACAAGAAGAGCTTTCATACTATCTTAGTTTTTCTCAAGGTGAACTGGAACAGAAAGGAGCGTTTTTAACTGCCCGTGAAATTTCGCAACAGCCGGACCTGTGGATCAAAACCTGGAAACTGGTAGCAGCCCAGAAAGACAGACTGGGATCTTTTCTTCGTGAAGCTTTTGCACATGATTCACTTTCCGTTATTCTTACCGGAGCAGGAACTTCTGCTTACATCGGGGATGTTTTGCAGGGTCCTTTTCAAAAGAACACCGGGCGGCAAACGATGGCAATCCCTACGACAGACCTGATCTCTCACCCGGCACATTATTTTAATGCCAACACCAACCTTCTGATCTCGTTTGCCAGATCGGGAGACAGCCCCGAAAGTGTTGCAGCATTGCAACTGGCAGATGTTTTCTCTCAAAAAACCTACCATCTTATTATTACCTGTAATTCCAAAGGCAAATTGGCCTTATCAGAAGAAACAGCCAATAGCAGGGTGCTGGTATTTCTGTTGCCGCCCGAAGCAAATGACCAAAGCCTTGCCATGACAGGGAGCTTTACATCTATGCTGCTGGCAGGGTTATTGATCTCGCGTATAAGAGAAGTGCAGGAGCTTAAAAACCAAGTGATTCGCCTGTCTGATTACGCCAACAATATTCTTCATAATTACAGGGAGCAATTAAGGAATGCCGCAAAACTGGATTTTGAAAGGGCTATCTTCCTGGGATCAGGACCTTTGCGTTCTGTTGCCAATGAATCGGATCTTAAGGTACAGGAACTGACAGACGGAAAAGTAATATGTAAGTTTGACTCGTTTCTTGGCTTCAGGCACGGACCCAGAGCTGTAATTAATTCGCACACGCTGATGGTATATTTATTCTCGAACGATAAATATGTATATCAATATGAAAGAGACTTAATCAATGCTATTGACGCAGGTGAAAAAGGGCTTTTTAGCATTGGAGTGACAGAGTTGCGCCATAGTGATGTGAATATGGACCTTTTGATCGTATTGTCGGAGGATGATAACAAGGTTGATGAGGAATTTCTCTCCGTATGCAGTGTATTGCCGGCCCAGATCCTGGGATTCTATAAATCGCTCGAATTGGGCTTAAAGCCCGACAGCCCGAGCGAAAATGCAACCATCACCAGGGTGGTGAAAGGAGTGGTTATATATCCTTTTTCCGGAAATGGAAAGCATAACGGTAAATAAAACAAATTTACATTACCATACGGGCTAAAGCTGAAATATATACAATGAGTATCAAAAAGTACGATGTAGTTGTAATTGGAGAGCTAAATGTTGATCTCATTTTAAATAAAACCGATGTCTTTCCTGAACTGGGAAAAGAGATCCTTGCCCGGCAAATGAACCTGGTGCTGGGAAGCTCTTCCGCTATTTTCGCCAGCAATATCAGCTGCTTGGGGGTTAGGGTCGCATTTATCGGGAAAACGGGCGTTGACCTGTTCGGCGATTTTGTTATAAGCAGCCTGCAATCAAAGGCTGTTGATACTGGCGGGATCGTACAAAGCAGATCATGCAGCACCGGGGCCACGGTAGTGATCAACGTTAACGAAGACCGGGCCATGATCACCCATCCCGGCGCTATGGAAACATTTTCCGGTAATGAAGTGAACTGGGATATTATCCGGCAATCGCGGCACCTGCATATTTCATCTTATTTTATACAGACTTCCCTGCAAAAAAACATAGGTGATATTTTCAGGAAAGCCAAGCAGATGGGGCTGACAACGTCATTTGATCCTCAATGGGACCCGGCAGAGAAATGGGAAATAGATCTTGATCGGATGCTTCCCGATATAGACCTGTTTTTTCCTAATGAGTCTGAGATATTGAAAATTACGCAAACCAGCACCATAAAGGACGCATTGCAAAAGATAAAGCCGGCAGGCACTGCTATCGTGATCAAGCAAGGTAACCAGGGATCTACTATAATACAAAACAGCAAAGCACATTCATTACCGGCTTTGTTGAATGAGGAGGTGGTAGATGCCATTGGGGCGGGAGATAGTTTTAATGCAGGGTTCGTTTACCGGTTTTTGCAAAACCAACCGCTTGAGTATTGCCACCGGTTTGGAAATATGATCGCAGCAATGTCTACCACAGCCGCCGGTGGCACCGGCGCATTTTCCGGTAGGCAGGAAGTGTTTACCGTTTTAAAAGAAAAGTATGGCTACGAGGAAAATTAGTTTAAAGGAAATGATGCGCCTGAAACAACAGGAAAGAGCTGCATTGCTTGCCACGAATTTCTATAATTACGAAACGTTGAGAGGAATAATGGAAGCGGCACAAGAAACAAAGCAACCCGTTATTCTGCAACTGACCAAAAGCTCTATAGATTATATGGGCTTGCAAGTTGCCATAAGTATGGCAAGGGCTGCATTGGCACATTACCAGGTAGGAGGCTGGCTTCATCTGGATCATTCTGATTCTTACGAACTTGTTGAAGCGTGCCTGGTTTCCGGATTTGATTCTGTAATGATAGATGCCAGTGAAAAACCTTTTGAAGAGAATATCGCCATTTCCCGGAAAGTAGTGAAGCTTGCAGCAAAATACAATGCCAATGTTGAAGCAGAGCTTGGATATATAGCCAAGCTTGGACAGTCAACCGAAACGGTTGGCTTTACAGACCCGGAGGAGGCCAGGATCTTTGTTGAGCAAACCGGCGTTGATGCCCTTGCAGTAGCCATCGGATCCGCACATGGGTTCTATAAAAAAGAACCGCGGCTGGATATAGAAAGACTGAAAGAGATACATGCCATAGCAGGTGCTGCCCTGGTTTTGCACGGTGGTTCAGGAATACCTGCCACAAGTTTGCGGGAAGCTATAGAAAATGGTATTTGCAAGATCAACCTCGCTACTGAGATCAAGAATATATTCATCCGTACTTTGCATACCTGTTTGGGATCAAAAGAGGAAATTGACCTGAGGAAATTATTTCCTCCTGCCATTACAGCCGTGAAGAATCTGGTAGCAGAGAAATTGAATATTGTGAGCCAGCACCGAACTAAAATCAGTATGAACATTTCATCTTAAATTATAATGAAAAACCAACCTTTATCCGGCAGTGAAACAAGGGAAGCCGTTTTTTATACGATGGACGACTTCTCCTGCATTCAGAAATTTGATGCACATATGCATGTAAATACCAATAGTACGCTATTGATAAATTTTGCAAAAGCAAATAATCTGGGTTTGCTGAGCATTAATGTAGATGTGCCGGATTTCCCTTCGTTGGAACAGCAGCAGGAGTTCGCGACCGGTCATCTGAAAAACCACCCCAGACATTTTGCGTTCATCGCCAGCTTCCGAATACAGGGTATAGAAGATCCGGGCTGGATGGAGAAAACAATTGCTCAGCTTGACGATGCTTTTGAACGTGGGGCAGTTGGCGTTAAAGTATGGAAAAA
>CAZREP010000116.1:6327-16380 GCA_964599035.1 uncultured Terrimonas sp.
GGGATGGAATATAAGGATAAGAACGGGGATTTTGTGATGATAGATGATCCGCGGCTGGATCCCGTGTTTGACTTTATTGTGCAAAAAAATAAAACACTCCTCGGGCACCTGGGCGAGCCGAAAAATTGCTGGCTGCCTGTTGAAGAGATGACCGTGGCTAATGATAAAGAATATTTCAGCCACCACCCTGAGTATCACATGTATCTGCACCCGGAATATCCTTCTTACCAAAAGCAGATTGAAGCCAGAGATCATATGCTCGAGAAGCATCCCGGTATGCGGTTTGTGGGGGCTCATCTTGCCAGTTTGGAATGGAGCGTGGATGAAATTGCTGAAAGGTTGGACAGGTTTCCAAATTTAGCAGTAGATATGGCAGAACGTATTTCTCACCTGCAATACCAGGCTGTTAATGAATATGAAAAAGTAAGAGATTTTTTTATCAGATACCAGGACAGGATCCTGTATGCTACCGACATCACGGTAGATGATTCCATATCTCCGGAAACTGTTCAGGCAAATGCTTATTCCACCTGGATAAATCATTGGAGATTTTTTGTTTCCGATGAAATAATGGAAACGCCGGAAGTGTCGGGAAAATTCCGTGCTCTCCATTTGCCTAAGGAAGTGATCGATAAAGTATATACAACCAATATTAAAAGGTGGTATCAGATAATTTAGTGCACCCTGAGTTTCGGCGTTAGTAAAAGTGATTGGTATTGCAAGATTTCCGGAGCAGCGACTACAAAAGGAACCGGAAGATCCGGGATTCAAGCCATTAAAGCTGGCCGGTTGGATGTTAACGCATGGATAACATTTCCTAAAGTGGAAGATGTGCTTTGCCTCCCGCCTCGCACTTCTTCTTCTGATGATCGACCCGGCAAACCTAAAAGTCAGTTATTTTCCTTCTTTTAAAATGTCCGATACTTCCTTCAACAGCAGCGGAAAAGCTGGTGCAGCCATACCTGCATGATCAAAGCCCTGTAGTTCAAATAACCTGGTGTTGGTATTTCCCGATAACTTCATCATCCGGAGGAGGTAGGCATTTTCTTCGTATCTGCCGAACAATTCCATTTCTTTATCTCCTGTGATCAGGAGCATAGGTGGTGCGTCTTTCCGGACATGGTAAACAGGAGCATATTCATCAATGGTGGGCTGCAGCGCTCCTAATCCTTTTTCTTTTCTGATGGTAAAATGGGTGATGGCCTGTCCGCTGAATGGGATGCAGCCGGCTATAGCATTGGCATCCAGGCTGTGCGTGGCAAGGTATTTTTTGTCAAGGGTGATCATTGTGGCCAGGTATCCACCTGCGGAATGGCCCGACACAAATATTTTTTTATCCGAGCCGCCGTATTTTGAAATATGCCGGAATACCCATGCCACGGCCGCCGCTGCGTCCTCAATATAAGCGGGAGCGGTAACTCTGGGAGACAGGCGGTAGCCAACGCCTACAACAGCGTATCCTTTTGCCATCAAAGCCTGCGGGATCTCTTTCTTGCCTGCCGTTATACCTCCTCCATGAAACCATACGATGGTAGCAAAATCTTTTTTATCGCGGGGATAGTGAATATCGATCCTGCATTGGGAAGCCATGTAAGCATCTTTCTGATATACTTCTTCGGGGTAATAAGCAATATCGTTTACAGTGGTATACTGCTGGCCGAAAGATGCAAGTGTTGTACTTATCAGGATAATCAGGATGAGCTGTTTCATTTGATCGTTTTAATGATTTAAAATAATTTCAACTGTCCTTCCCCAGGTGCTTTTTTCCGTTCCGCGGGCATATCAAAATTGGATATGCCTACTCCTAAAAGCCGTATCCTTTTTTCTTCAACAGGCGCTTTATCCAGGATCTGCTTCACAACAGGGATAATATCTCTTTTATTGCTCACCAGTCCGGGAAGCGATTGACTGCGGGTTATTATGGTAAAGTCATGGAATTTGAATTTTACCGTAATGGTCCTTCCTTTCAGATTGAAGCTTTGTAATCTTTCTGCAAGCTTTTCCGAAAGTATCTTCAATTCGCTGAGCATGGCTTCCCTGGTAGTTAAGTCTTCCTGGTAAGTGTCTTCAACACTCACTGATTTCATCTCCCTGTCGGGCTGCACTTCACGATCATCAATGCCCCGAACGATCTGGTAATAAAATTTACCGGGCTTGCCAAAATGTTTGACCAGTTCAGTTTCAGGCAATTTTTTCAGATCGGCTCCTGTATGAACACCCATCGCTTTCATTTTTGCTGCGGTTACCTTACCCACACCGTGAAATTTTTCCACAGCCAGTTGTTCCATGAAAGCTTCAACCCCGGAAGGCCCTATAAAAGTCAGACCATCCGGTTTGTTCAGGTCGGAAGCGATCTTTGCTACAAATTTATTAATGGAAACACCGGCGGAAGCAGTAAGCTGCAATTCATCCTTTATTGCTTTTTTGATCAGTTTTGCCACTTCTATCGCAGAGCCGATGTTTTGTTTGTCGGTTGTTACATCCAGGTAGGCTTCATCTAAGGAAAGCGGTTCTATCTTGTCGGTATAACGCTGAAAAATTTCATGGATCTGTTCAGAAACCATTCTGTAAGCATCAAAACGGGGATAAATAAACAGGGTTTCCGGGCAAAGGCGCTGTGCTGTTTTAGAGGGCATGGCGGAGTGGATGCCAAACTTTCTGGCTTCATAGCTGGCGGTAGCTACCACGCCGCCGCGGCCTTCGGGGGAACCGCCCACTACAATGGGCCTGCCCCTGTATTGGGGAAAATCCCGCTGTTCTACCGAAGCGTAGAAAGCATCCATGTCAATATGAATGATTTTGCGATATGCCACATTCATTATCATTCAGATTATGGTTACTTGCCGGAGAATGTGCACTTTTTGTAAAAGACGGTTTTCTGATCAACAAATTTTTTTCAATGCGGTTTAAACGTTTTATCGGGTACCAACAAAGCTAAAATTTTTATTGATTGATGCATAGTCCAAGTGCATTTCCGGTTTTGGCTTTAAAACAGGAATACAAATAATATTCGCTTTCTAAAGCTTATCATGTAGCCCAGAAACATTATTACCTAAGTAACAGGTCTGTAGCAGACATATCCTACCTTATTACCTTCCACCGGGAGAAATAATGTAATAAGGTTGAGTTAACAATTGGCTTTTCTTACTAAGGTCATAAAATTATAAGGTAATATTTATGAGTGAACTGATAAAATATCTCCTTGTGAAAATTTGAACAAAAACCATGATCTTCTTAGCGTGTCGAACGAATGCCCGAATATCATGCAGGAGACCAACCCGTACTTTTTGTAACTTTGCTTATTGCCTCTATGATATACAATGCCGTTCTTAAGCAAATGGAAACAGGTGTAAATAAAATAAGATAATGAATGGATCGGGAAAGATGATTTCGTTTACGGTGATCAGTTTTGGCGAAGAGCATATAATAGAAACCTATGAAAATGAGTACCGGAACCTGATGGTGCTGTTGAATGATAAAATATACATTGAAGATTTCGGGCAATGCGGCGGGCAAGGCAGGTGCGCAACCTGCATGGTTGAAATAGCAACAGACAATACGGCGCTTCTATCCCTGGAACGGAATGAGCAGAGCACTATGGCAAAAAGGGGAGAAGTGGCAGAGAATTACAGGCTATCCTGCCAGGTATTTATCAACGATGCTTTAAACGGCGCCATTATTAGTGTGCCTGATGATATCTATTAACTGTAAGACAGTTGCAGTATTGTGCTGATACCTATAAACCTTACGATCATGGATGCACGGATAACACTGAATAATAAAGAAACGTTTTTCCAGATATTAAAGGATCTGCATTTTGCTGAAGCCCAAGCCTCCTTATTATACGACAAAGACGGTTTAACCCGGTATGAAGGTCTGATCATGGATATAACTGCCGCACCAAGCTCCTGCCTGCTGCTGCAGGATGGGCTGGAAATCCCTCTCTCCTCCGTTATTGCAGTAAATGGTATTTTTGCTCCTGATTATTCCGAATGCTGATGAGTAGCAGGTTTTTGATCTGAAAGATAAACCTCTCTTAAAATATTCCCGGCTCCATAGCGGCCGCTCGTTTATGTGCTGTTTTTTCTTGCTGCTCATCAAACAAAATCTTATTTTTATTGACCTGTAATCTTCAACTTCCTGGAAATGATGTTAAGTAAATGGTCTGTATCAGTGCAAGGTGGTTTTCAAAGGAACGGTGCTTTGTTGGCAAATCGCTCCTTTCATATTGTATGTCTTGATGATCACAAATTATTCAGTGGTGCTGTTTGTGAATCCTGCATAAAGCCATTCTTTCCCCTGGCTAAACTGGAAATACTGACAAACGGCGACGATGCCTATGCTTATATTAAAGACCAGATCGATCGTAACAATCCCATTGATCTTTTCATAACAGACATTAATCACCCGGGATTAAGAGGGGATGCCCTGATTAAAATGATACGACAATATGAAAAGAAGAACGACCCGGGCTCCCGTATACGTATTATGGTTGTAACGATGATGGCTTATGCATTTGTGCCGGAGCTTGTTGCTGCAGGCTTAGACCTGGTGGATTGCTATTTCAGTAAAACAGCCGAAGCCGACGAGATCATTGATGGTATAGAAGATCTTTTGTATTAAGACTTCATCCGGCGATGACCGGGGTAAATTCAATAACTTCTGTATATGCTTTTCAACTTTTTTATACAGGTATTTCTTCTGTTTGCAGAACCTGCTCGGCCGCTGTTCAGAGAGCAGGTGATAGACAACAATGTATCTATAGGGTATGGTATAGCGTTGGGTGATGTAGATGGTGATGGAAAGCCCGATATTTTGCTTGCGGATAAGAAACAAATTGTATGGTACCGCAACGGCGACTGGAAAAGACGGGTAATAGCGGAAAATCTTACGGAACATGATAATGTTTGCATAGCGGCGCAGGATATTGACGGCGATGGAAAGGTGGAAGTGGCAGTTGGTGCGCAATGGAATCCTTCCGAAACCAGCAATATGGAACAGTCTGGTGCGGTATTTTATTTAAAACGTCCGGCTGATCTCCAACAACTGTGGGAACCGGTAAGGCTTCCCCATGAGCCCACTACCCATCGTATGAAGTGGGTGAAAGGAGATGACGGAAAATATTATCTGGTAGTGTTACCGCTGCACGGGCGTGGCAATAAAGGGGGTGAAGGCGCGGGAGTTAAGGTGCTGGCTTACCAGTATCCGCGTGAGGTTAATGGTGAATGGAAAATATTTATGCCGGATTCCAGTATGCATCTTACACATAATTTTGATATAAGCCGGTATGGCAATAAAAAGCAGAACGGTTTATATGTTGCCGGCAAGGAGGGCGTGAGGTGGATCAAAGCCGACTTTTCCAAACAGCCTGCCGGTACATCCGTTCCCATACCGGGACTGGAGCAGGCGGCAGGAGAGGTTCGTGCGGGAAGGCTGGCACCGGGTAAAAAGTTTATTGTTACTATAGAGCCCATGCACGGTACCGCAGTAGTAGCCTATATAGGAGAGCATGAGCCGAAAAGAGTAGTGCTGGATGATAACGTAAAAGAAGGACACGCACTTGCCGTTGCCGATTTTTTAGGCGCGGGAAGCGACCAGGTGGTGGCGGGATGGCGATCGCCTGATAAGAATGGGAAGGTAGGAGTGAAGCTGTATGTTCAAAAAGATGCTGCCGGCGCACAGTGGAAATCGCACTGGATAGACAATAACGGCATAGCATGTGAAGATATACAGGTGATGGACCTGAATGGTGATGGCAGACCCGATATCGTTGCTTCCGGCAGAGCTACCCATAACCTGAAGATATACTGGAATGTGCCCGGCAAATAAATATTCGCGGCTCCCTTGCTCGGCCTGCTGCTCATGAATAATTTTTTCAGCCGTATCTTTGGGTCTCTTATCACAAAGGAATAATTATATTATGGATGGAGTGTTGTGGGCCAAAAAGATGATTGTCCAGCCGGACCTGTTGCCGGAGCTGCGTACAGCAGGTGAGAAAATTATAAATGAAGAAAGACTGTCGGAAGAAGACGGGCTTGTACTTTTTGAAAAAGCAAGCTTGTCGTTTGTAGGGGCTTTAGCCAACCTGGTGAGGGAAAGACTGCACGGTGATATTACCTACTTCAACCGCAATTTTCATATAGAGCCTACGAATGTCTGTATTTTTAGTTGTAAGTTTTGTTCTTACAGCCGCCTGTATGCCCATCGTGAAGAAGGATGGGAGCTGAGCGCAGACCAGATGATGGATATTGTACGTAGCTATGACGATAAACCGGTAACAGAAGTGCATATTGTAGGGGGTGTGCATCCTAAGATGAACCTTCATTTTTTTGCAGATCTCATGCGGCGGATCAAAGCCCATCGCCCGGAACTGCATATTAAAGGCTTCACACCTGTTGAGCTGGACTATATGATCCGCAAGGCAAAGCTTTCCATAGAAGAAGGAATGAAGCTGATGCATGAGGCCGGCCTGGACTCATTACCCGGCGGGGGAGCCGAAATTTTTCACCCGGAGATCAGGAAGCAGATATGCCATGACAAGGTAGATGCGGAAGGCTGGCTGCGGATACATGAGGTAGCGCATGCTTTAGGCATGCATACCAATGCCACCATGCTTTACGGTCATATTGAAAAATACTGGCATCGCATTGATCATATGAAAAGACTGCGCGATCTGCAGGATCAAACCGGCGGCTTCAATACTTTTATCCCGCTGAAATTCAGGAACAGCAACAATGAAATGAGCCATGTGCCGGAGACTTCTGTAATTGAAGATATGAAGATGTATGCCGTGGCCCGTTTGTTCATGGATAATTTCCCGCACCTGAAAGCCTATTGGCCTATGTTGGGCAGGCAGAATGCACAGCTTACCCTGTCTTTTGGCGTAAACGATATAGACGGCACCATTGATGATACCACGAAAATTTATTCCATGGCGGGTAGTGAGGAGCAGAATCCTGCAATGAATACTACGGAACTCGTGGCGCTTATACAACAGGTAAAACGTAAGCCCGTAGAACGTGATACCCTGTACGGGATCATTAAGGATTACAGCATGGAAGCTGTAGCCCTGTAGCCTGCTACTTGTAACCTGTAACCTGCACCCTGTAATACTCTGCCAGCCTTTAATCAACTGCTTTTATTCTCCCGCTGCCATGTACCGTAGAGCTAACGGCGCCGCCGCCTTTGTAGAGAATATTACCGCTGCCGTTAACGGTTGCATCTAATTTTACGCTGGCAAATACGTGGATATTACCGCTGCCGAATGTTTTTACTACCGCGTTCTCTGCTTTAAGCCCGGTTGCATCAATTTTTCCGCTGCCCGTAGTGCTGCATTCTATATCCCTGGTGTTCCCACTGAGGTACATATTCCCTGAGCCGGTTATTTTTGCTTCAACGGCGGGTGCATCTAATTCCAGTTTCATGTTGCCTGAGCCGGTGATCTTCAGCTCTGTTTCATCGTTACCCGTAAACTTTGTTTCCCCGGTAATATCCCCCGAGCCTGTGATCTCCGCTTCCTGCAGGTCGGGGAGAGTTACCGTTACCGTTGTATTTTTCCGCGTATTGATATTAACATTGTCGGTGTATTTTATTGTTAGTTTTTCATCGTTTACATAGGTTTCTATGTAAGGAATGATGTTTTCTTCAGCCTCTATTTTTACGGCACGGTCTGCTCCTTGTATGAGATGCACATTCATGGATCCGTGGAGCTGAACACCTTTAAAGTTACCTGTTGTTCTGGATTCCGTAATGAGGTTGCCATTTCCCCGCACGCTTTCGCGGTAGCCGCAGGAAATCAGAAAGGGAATGACGAGCAGCGGTAAAAGTATTTTTTTCATCCTTGCATTTTTTACTTTACGGAACAAACCTAATATAAATCTGTAGCAAACATAAACCATGAACTGATTCACCATATGACAACCGGCCAGGGTTGTGATAGGAATTTTCAGCAATATATAAAGCCGATTAACGTTAACCTGATACAACGATAATGGTTTAGTTTATTAATTCAAAAAGTAATGGGAATATTTTGTATAAGCGGCCAATATGGTTCCGGTATCAGCAGGTATTGGAGAGGTGTCATTTTAGCCCTGCTTTTCCTGGGCTTTTCGTTCCAGTTAACGGCGCAGCAACCGGTGGTTTTTAAACCCGCAAAGACATTACCTCCTATTGTTCGGAACAAGCCGGTTACTGTAAAAACGGTGAACCTGCTGGATGTTGACCCTCAATTCAAAAGAAAAGCAGTGAAATTTGTTCCATTCAAAGCAACAAAAGAAGCTGAAGCAAAGGGATTGAAAGGGGACAGTATCTATGTTTGGACCGATCCGAACGGCAATATCAAAAGAGCCAGCGGCAAACAGGTACTGGCGAGCTTAAATGAATTTGAGAAAGAATTGAATAAACGGGGCCACAGCTTAAGAGACAAGGAAACTTTCAAAAATATCCGTGCGGATATGCAATACGTCAGTAACGGAACCGCTGTAAACGCTGCGAACATGAAGATATTCGCAAAGATGCGTGGGGCAGATCTGAGCGCTGCCACGGTAACAGCAAATCCTAAAGAGATCAAATTTTACAACTACCTGTATTTTGGACGATTTGAACATTTTTCCGGGGAGTTCCCCGACCAGCTTGAAGTGGAATACAATATGCAATTAACGAAGGAAAAAGGTACAATTGCATTGCCTGTCTCTATTGCACTTTTACCTGATGTGGCTAAACTAGCCACTCAATATGAATTAGAATTGTACGAATCCCTGAATGACAAAAAACCAAGATACAAATATGTTAAGAATGATTTCAAGCCCCTGGCGGAATATGAGATCACGGACAAAATGCGGAACAGGCAGATAAGAGGTGGTCATGTGCCGGGAAAGAACTATAAAATATATTATCTTAAGAAGGAACTAAAAATAGGAGCAGGTTTTGGACTGCCTCCGGCTACTTACCAGGTCAGGAAGTATTATGCCCGTATTAAACTCTATGACAAATCCGGCGCTTTGTTAAAAACTGAGATGATCAATAACCCGGTACTGGGCAATTATCTTTATGATTGGGTTGCGCCGGTTGATCATTACAGCAATATCAATCCTTTTAATGAAAGTATCACAGACCCCATTACGAAAACCTTTGGCTTCTATATGAGATCGGATGGTTTTGCTGCCTATGCGCACCATTTTACAAGCAAGGCAAACAAAAGAGTAGAGGACACTACAAAAATTAACGGGCATTTTGATATGGGGATCAAAATGTACAATTGGGCTAACCTGTTCGACAAATCCAAACCCAAGACCCAGGATCTTTCCCTGTTCAATATTGAGATAGCGGGTACAAACGGCAGGGTATTGTCAACAGGCAAAAAGCTCCCCAAAGGCAACAAAAAAGAAATTGGTGAAGATAAAAATATCAAAGTCTATTATTCTTTCATAGGCGAAAAAAGGAAACAACTCACCGAATCAATACATCAACCTTATACAGAGGTTTTGTTTGATCAACGTTTTATGTTGGGCCCAATCCCATGCTGTGCCACTATCAAAATGGACGGAAGCATAGGGATCAGGTACGGTGGTTATACCAACCTGGGGGAAACATCGGAAATCAATACCGTTATAGAACCTTATGCCAATCTGAACATCAATGGTTCGGGAGGGGCAGATGCCGTCGTTGCCTATGCAAAGATCCTCGCCAAAATTGACCTGGTTGACATGACCGCTCCGATGAAATTTAATGCGGAGAGCAATCATGCAGCCGCTGTCAACAGCGAGCTGACGATAAGTGCTCTTAATGGAGAGATCGGCTTTAAAGCAGGTATTTGTATCCCTATTCCATTTTTTGACGACCTGTGCAAAGAATTCAGGATCAATATATTTAACTGGAATGGGATAAGTGATACGATCGATTTCAGAGAAGATATCTGATGGGCGAGGTTTTGACGGAAATCTGAAACATCCAAAGCTGCGCCGCTGCTTCGTTGCGAACGCTGCGTGAAACAGGGGGGCAAAGCGCCAAGAACCAAATGACAAGATCCAAATAAAATCCGAAGCCGGAACTCCG
>CAZREP010000117.1:0-9446 GCA_964599035.1 uncultured Terrimonas sp.
CAACCCCAAAATCCCATGGCTCTTTGATTATAAACTCGATTTTAGATTTAAGTGATCAAAATAACTAAAATAAATATACCTAATAAAAAGGCTGAATGTTCGGGACGAAATCCGAAAAGAATACAATTTCAAATCTCAAATCAAAAATCACCTGATACTTCCTGATCATTATATTGAAGCTGTGCGGGGCGTCTTTCGCCCCGCAACATTATTTTATTGCCTCCGGCGATCCCGACACCGCGCTCTTATATTATCTAAAGCTGCTTATTTCCAATTAATAAGCCACCACAGCAGTAACTGTGTTGCCGTTCGGACCGGTCCACGCCAATTTATAATAGTAATTCCCTGCCGGACATGATACCGGGTTGCCGGACGCATCAAGCCCGAACGTGGCAGTAGCCGTAGCTGAACCAACCGTATGTTTTACTACACCTCCGGTTAACCGGAAATTACAATCCTGTCGAATGATCAATGGCTCAATGGAAGAAGTAGCAAATGCAGCGCCAAAGCGGTTGGTTCCCCAAATGGCAATATGACTGTCATTGTTGTCGGTATGAGTGCCCGAAACAGCAAGCACGATACCGTTATCGTATGTAAATAACCGCTGCTGCGCCACCTGCCAGCTACGCTTCGACCCATTATCAAATGTAACAGATAAGCCGCTGCCGGACACCGTATGCGTTATGGATTTCAGTGATGGCAATTGCGTTAACAGCCCTCCACTTACATTGGTGAAAGTTTGCTCACCATTAATGGTAATGCTCTTTTTATCTCTCTTGCGTGTTACTCTAAAATTTTTATACTCAATTGAAAAGGATGCTCCTTTGTTCTGCCAGCTCGTGCCCATAGGAGCCGACAATATAATAACGCCTTCTCTGGTTTTACTTCCCAGGCATTCGCCGCCATTAAAAGTTACGGTGATGGTTTGCGGGTTGCTCAACAAGTTAACAGCTACGGAAGCGTCACAAATGATATTGTCCTGACGACGGGGACTTGCATAACCATCATCTAACACATCATTAACATTCGCAAATAGTGCATCAGTTTCGGCAGTGAAAAATGCTTCATCGTCAGCATGAACCGCAATTTCGGGATCGTCTTTTTCCGTAGCGGAAGGACTGTCCTTTTTACAGGCAGCAGAGCTGATCAATAAGGCAAACGAAAGTAACCAGAGGAAATGCATACGCTGTTTCATACAAGTAGAATTAGTGATGAGAAAACCCTGCAGGCTCATTTTATCCTGCCCGGTGATCCTGATTTAACGGAAGGGCAAAAACTTTATTTCAACTGTTGAAAGAATGTCTGCTCCTCCTCTGACCAAAACACGGGAAACATACACTAATGATCTGATCAATAATACTTTGCCTTAATGTTAAATAAATGCTATATGAGGCATTTGTAAACAACTCAACGGAAGAAGCGAATTTGAATAAAACCTTAGTAAGAATAAATATATTATATAATCATAAATTATTTATAATAAATTGATTATAATATCCAATTATAATAAAATTATAAGCAGTTATTTTGCCTCTTCCCTTCTTTGCTGAACCAGTTATACACAATACGATGTGGAGAATCTGCCGGCCATAAGGGGTTACTTTTTACATTTCATTGTATTAAGGTCAGCTAAAGGAAGTTACCTTTGCGCTAATGCTTTGCAGCCATTTGATTGTATTTATGAATATTTAAAAGAGAAAAAACATGGTACAGAAAACCTATTACAAGACCAAAGACTATTGCAAAGTGAAATTTGCTTTTAAACCTGAAAACGCCGAAACGGTAGAGATCCTAGGATTGAACAGTGACTGGGAAAAGTCTATCATTATGAGCAAAAAAAAGGATGGGACATTCAGTGCGGAAGTCAATCTCCCCAAAGATTCAAAACATGAGTTCAAATATAGGGTAAATGAAACGGACTGGGTAAACGAATCGGAAGCCGACGGGCTGCAACCGAATATCTACGGCGGCACCAACAGCGTTATCACCATTTGATCTGCATATCTGCGTAAATCTTTCAAAACCGGCCCCGTTTAAAAGCGGGTTTGCCGGTTTTTCATTTATGATAAATTACCTTAGATTGCTTTTAGATTCAACAAATCCATAAAAAATGAGCAATAGCGTTGCAGACATGCCCGACAGGTGGGATGAGATGCGGTTGGGCAACAGGGATGCAATGCTTGTGCTATATGAATATTATTATAATGACCTGCTAAGCTATGGTGTTCAGCTAAGCAACAGTATAGATACCGCAAAAGATGCCATCAATGATGTTTTCCTGCATTTATGGGAGCATCATACCAACCTGAAGCCTGTAAAAAATGTAAAAGCATATCTGTTTGCCTGTGTCAGGCGAAAAATCTTTCACCCTGTTTATTTTAATGACAAAGTGCTTTTGGCTGAGGAGGTTACTTTTTATGAAGGCATGGAAACTTCTTATGAGGAAATATGGATTGCTATGCAGCAGTCGGATGAAATAAGAATAAAAGTAAGGGCTGCCCTGGATAAGCTCACAGCACGCCAAAAGGAACTCATCCATCTCAAATATTTTAAAAATATGGACTACCGGGAGATCGGGTTAGCCACGGGGATGAGTTTGAAGACCGCCTATAATACTATTTATAACGCCGTTAAAGTGTTGGCCGATGAGCTGCGAGACACGCTGCTCTATATGTATCTGCTTCTTTTTATTTAGGTGAATAGTAGCTTTTATGCAACCTTTTGCACTATTTTTTTCAAAAGTGGCATTTGTTTTAGGAAAAAAGCCCTCCTTTATGCTTCATACTTATAGCATACAACCAAATTAAGCATATGAACAGCAGTTTCCCTCACAGCATAGAGGAATTATTGACGAACGAATCGTTCCTCAGGTATTGTGAAGAAGACCCGCAGGAAAGGGTATACTGGGAGGAGCAGTTCATATCTGTTCACGGGCTCAGAGATACTGCGGGAAAAGCAAAGCGGTTATATGAACTGCTGAAAACCGAAATAACGGATGCCTCTTCGGAAACGGTTGCGTTCAGCAATATGATTGAGCAGCAAAGGACTGAAGCCCCGGTTGTAACAATGCCCGCAAAAACGCGCAGGAGATATTGGACTGCCGCTGCCATAGGACTGATCATCATATTATCAGGTACCGGGGTATATATCTTTAATAACAGCAGCGCTTCAAAGATCGCGCAGCAGCCATCCGTTGAGAAAAGAACAGATGCTCCCCCAGGCAGGAACACCGCTATCCTGGTTTTAGCCGACGGTACTGTTGTATCACTGGATAGTACCGGTAACGGAGAAATCACCAAACAGGGTCATGTGGCTATTGTAAAGACGGAAGATGGAAAGATCCTGTATAGAACGAGCGGAGCAAAAACAGCTGAAACCTTATACAATACCATGAGTACCCCCCGTGGCGGACAGTACCAGTTGGTGTTGCCCGACGGCACAAAAGTTTGGCTGAATGCCGCCTCATCTATCCGCTATCCTACCTCTTTCCCTGCAAATGAAAGAATGGTTACCATTACCGGGGAAGTCTATTTTGAAGTTGCCGCTATACATAACCCTGCCAACAAAAACGCCTTATTGCCCTTTATCGTACAAAAGGGAGATATGCAGGTGGAAGTAAAAGGAACACATTTCAATGTAAATGCCTACGACGATGAGTCCGATGTGAAGGTGACGCTGCTGGAAGGACGTGTGAATGTATCAGCGGGAAAGGCTGCTGCAAAGCAGGAAGTAATGCTTATACCGGGAAAGCAGGCAAGATGCGGCAAAACCGGCAGGGTTGCTGTTGCTGATGATGTTGACCTGGATGAAGTAATGGCCTGGAAAAACGGACTGTTCAATTTCAGCAATGCAGATATTCAAATGATCATGCGGCAGATAGGCAGGTGGTACGACCTGGAGATAAGCTATGAAGGTATAACCCCCGAAAGGGAGTTTTCCGGGAAGATAACCCGCAACACGCAATTGTCAAATGTGCTTAAAATACTGGAGCAGAGTAATATCCATTTCAGGATGGAGCAAAACAGGATCATAGTAACCCCCTGATATAGGGCGGTGACAGGAAATTTATTAATTGATTATTTTTTCACCAAAAACACATGCTGATGAGTACCTGATCCTTTTCAAATTTAAGCTCAATAAAAAAACCGGATCCCGTTGGCCCGGGACCCGGTAAAATAAATGGGCTTATGAACAAACAACGCGAATTGTCATTTTTAAACCCAAACGAACAAAGTTATGCATTTGATTGCAATTGGAAATCTTCCGGCTTGTCATTGCCGGCTGATTTCTTTCACCAAAATCTGCCCCGCAAGAATACGCCGGGCGCTGCTGGTAATGAAACTAACGACCATTTTACTTACTGTTACGATTCTTCAGGCAAGCGCTACAGGCTTTGCCCAGTCGGTATCTATTTCCGAGAAAAATGCACGGCTGGTATCTGTTTTCAAAAAAATCGAAAAACAGACCGGCTATTATTTCTGGTATGAAAACAGAACAATAAAGGACATCAAAAAGATCAGTATTGAGCTGCGGAATGCGTCCCTTCAGGAGGCATTAAACAAATGCTTTGCCGATCTGTCCTTGGATTACCTGATCATTGAAAAAACCATTGTGGTAAAATCAAAATCCCTGCCCGAAAGCAGGCAGCAAAGCCCGGACATACCTCCTCCGCCTATTGAAGTGCGAGGAAAGGTGCTGGATGAAAACGGGACTCCCCTGCCGGGGGCAAGTATAAAACTGAAGAACGCCTCTACAGGTACTTCTACTGATGCGGAAGGAAATTTTGTATTGTCTCTTCCCAATAACCAGGGAACAGTGGTGATCTCTTTTGTTGGGTATGAAAATGTAGAATTGCCTGTTGGTCCAAACCTCGGTACCATTACCCTCAAACGGGAAATAGTGGCTACCGATGAAATAGTAGTTATCGGGTACGGCACTTCCAGGAAAAAAGACCTGACCGGCTCCGTATCTTCTGTAGTGGTTACCGATCAGGAAAAAGCGCCGGTACTGGGAGTTGAACAAATGCTCTCCGGCAGGGCAAGCGGCGTAGAGGTAACCCAAAACCAGTCACAGCCCGGCGCCATGTTCGCTGTAAGGATCAGAGGTACCAATTCCATCAACGCAAGCAGTGCACCATTGTTTGTTGTAGATGGTTATGCCGGCAGTGATATTTCCAATATTAACCCCAGCGATATCTTATCCATAGATGTATTAAAAGACGCATCCGCCACAGCCATTTACGGAAGCCGGGGTGCAAACGGAGTAATCCTCATCACCACCAAAAGAGGAAATCTTTCGGCATCCAGGGTTACTATTGACGCCTATACGGGTGTTCAGTCCGTAACAAGGAAATACAATATGATGGATGCCAAACAATACGCCACCTATCTGAACACCATTAAAACTGAGCAGAATGCCATTGACGGAGGCAACAGAGCGTTGCCCTTCACCCAGGCAGAGATCAACGCCCTGGGAAAAGGTACCGACTGGCAGGATGCCATATTTCAAAAGGCACCCATATCCAATATATCTATTGCACTAAACGGGGGTAATGATAATACAAAGCATTATCTCAGCTTTAATTATTTTGATCAGCAGGGAATCATCATACGTTCAAACTATAAAAAGGGAAGTATCAGGTATAACCTGGATCAAAAACTTGGCAATAAGCTTAAAGTAGGGATCTCTTCCCAGTTAGGTTATGCGGTATCGAATAACGTTTCCGTTAATACCAATGCAGGAACCGAAAACAGCGTACTATGGGATGCCGTACGATTTAACCCTATGATCCCGGTGCAAAATGAGGATGGAACCTATCCGGATAACGGACCTCTCGGACAGATCGTTCCGATGGGGAACCCTGTTGGTTATATTAAACAGGCAAAAGACGAAGCCTATAGCTTTTCCACCACAGTTAACACTTTTGCGGAGGTGGAAATTATCAGGGGATTGAAACTGAGAAGCAGCTTCGGCATAAACTACAGGAACAGCGGCACCGAAAGATTTGTTCCCACCGGTGTATTTTCTGCCAGGGGCGTGGGCCTGGCGGCAAAAGGTTCAGGCCAGAGCTATGACTGGCTGAATGAAAATACGCTCACTTACGACAACACGTTTAACGATATCCATGCCATAAACTTCACGGGGGGGTTCACCGCTCAATACTGGCATAATAAATCATTCAATGCAAGCATCGTCAATCTCACCACTAATTTGCTCGAGGCGAACAGCTTCGGTGTAGGCACAGCCGGCAATCCGAGTTCAAATTTTTCAGACCACTCACTGGCTTCTTATTTCGCCCGTGCCAATTACCGTTTAATGGATAAATACCTCCTCACTTTAACGATGCGTGCAGATGGATCTTCCCGGTTCGGGCAAAATGACAAATGGGGCTATTTCCCTTCCGGCGCTTTAGCCTGGCATTTATCTGAAGAGCATTTTCTCAGGAATGTTAAGCTGATCTCCGACATGAAGCTGAGGATAAGCTACGGGATAACAGGTAACCAAGAGATCGGGTCCTACAACTCACTGAGCCAGTATAGCTTCAATACCTACCAGCTAGGCCGCAACCCTGTGCAGGTAAGAGGCGCTTTCCCGGCAAACATTGCCAACCCAGGCTTAAAATGGGAATCCACCGCTTCAGCCGATATCGGGCTGGATATAGGTTTATTCAATAACCGCATTAACATTACCGCCGATTATTATGATAAAAAAACATCCAACTTATTACTTAATATTTCCCTGCCCCGGACATCCGGCTACAGAAGCATCCTACTGAATACCGGCGAAGTATCGAACAAGGGATTCGAGGTGGCCGTTTCAAGCCTGAACATTAACCGGGATAAGTTTCGCTGGAACAGCACCCTGGTCTTTTCCACCAATAAAAATAAAGTGCTGAGCCTGGGCGCTAATAAGCAGATCTACGTAGGTACCCTGAGCGGCAGCCTTTTTAATGGTCAGAGCATGACATCCAGTATCCTGATCCCGGGCAGGCCCATCGGTACTTTTTTTGGTATTATATTCGATGGGATATGGCAGTCTTACGACGAAATCACAAAAAGCGGAACAACGGATGCGGTTCATCCCGGAGATCCTATATATAGAGACCTGAATGGAGATCATAAGATATCGGCAGAAGACAGAACGATCATCGGGCAGGCTCGCCCCAAATTCACCTACGGCTTCATTAACAACTTTTCATTAGGAAAAATCAGCCTCAACATTCATTTGCAGGGTGTTTATGGAAATAAAATCCTCAACGAAAACCTGTGGGAAATACAGTACGGGCAGCCTTACCATAACAAGCTGGCTTATATAGCCACTGAAAGCTGGCATGGAGAAGGGACAAGCAACACGATAGCAAGAGTAAGCAGCACATTGCGCACCAACTATGGGTTGCCGAGTGACGTTTTGGAAGATGGGAGCTTTCTGAGGATCAAAACGGTTACTCTTTCTTATGATATACCGTTATCGAAGTATCTCCAGGTCTTTAAATCATCCAGCGTATACGTAACGGCCCAAAACCTGTATGTTTTCACCAAATACAGCGGATACGATCCGGAAGTGAATTCCTTCGGAGAAGATAATGCCCTCACCATAGGCACGGACTATAATGCATATCCTAATTACCGGACCATTCTTCTTGGGGTAAAATTCAATTTCTAATACAATCCTTCATAAAATATAACGGATATGAAAAGGAATATTATCATAATTATCATCTGCACTTTGAGCATAACATGGCTTTCTTCCTGTAAGAAATTCCTGGAAGAGAAAATGTATTCCGCCATAAGCCCGGCAAATTTTTACAAAACTGCGGCTGATGCCGAGTCGGCTATCAATGGCGTATTTGCAGTAATGCCGATAGATGGCTATTATATGAGAACAGTATTTATGATCGGCGACCTCGTTGATATTTTTGTACCTAACCTGGCAAATGCCCCGAGAGACCAGCTATACAGAGGAACATACACACCAGAGAACGGCCTGCTATCAGGCTGGTGGGCAAATTCGTACGCGTTAATAAAAAATGCCAACGATGTTATTACCAATGTTCCTTCCATTAATATGGATGAGGGCAAAAAAAATAATATTCTGGGGAATGCATATTTCTTACGGGCTATGGCGCATTTTGATCTGGTTCGTTGCTTCGGGGATGTGCCACTGGTAGTGGGGAAAAGCGGAGAGAATGAATTATTTCCGACAAGAACCCGTATGGATACGGTATACAACCAGATCATAGAAGATTTGAAATTTGCAGAGCTGAACTGCCTGCATGCAGATCAGATCCCGGAATCCCAGATAGGGAGAGTTTCATCAGAAGCAGCCTCAGCCATGTTGGCCAGGGTTTATTTACAAAAAGGCAGCACATCATACGGATCAGCCGATGACAGCCAAAAAGCCCTTGAGGCATGCAATAAGGTGATCACCTATTCAAATGCTCACCCCACAACCATTTCCCTGCTGCCTGATTATGCAGATGTTTTTGATACAGATAAGAAGAATGGCCCGGAATCTATTTTTGCTATTCAGTTTGGAGAACCACCGGCACGAACCAATATGACCCCACCTATGTTCGACCCGCCATCCATGGCTGGCTGGGGCTCATTTGTAGCCATACCATCATTCGTAAACGCTTTTTCTTCAAATGATCTTCGTGCCAATACCGTAATTGGCCCGGAGGAAGGTGGGAATACCTGGATCATGAAATTTCATGATCCTAAAGCGCCTCCCGGTGATGAAGGCCGCACCAACTGGATGATCCTCAGATATGCCGATGTACTGCTGATGCAATCCGAAGCGATCAATAATATTAATCCCAGCGATGCTTCCAAATTTGAAGGAATCAATAAAATACGCACCCGCGCCGGATTGGGAAGTGAGTTGCTCAATTTCACGAATACACCCGCATCAAAAGACTTTATTGATGCGCTTGCTCATGAAAGATTGCTGGAATTGGCCATAGAAGGACATCGTCGCTTTGATTTGCTGCGATACAAAAAGTACCAGGAGATCAAAGCGGCACAGGGTTATACAATAGATAACAATCGCCTCCTATACCCCATTCCGCAAACAGAAATAGATGTTAATCCTAACCTGGGGCAAAATCCGGGATATTGAGTGTCACGAATAAGAGCGATCTTAAATTAGTTCTTTGAGTTTTTTATATGACCGGTGTTACTGTCGTTCGTATCTGTTGACTGTGTAAAAACGAAAACAGGTACGAATGGCACTATACCGGACACCATAGAAATGTAGAACAAAAAGGTATTATACTGCCATGTTGTATCAGATAAAAGACAGTATTTAACAAAGCAAAAATCAGGAATGCACCCCTTTGAAAAATATGACGGCAAAATTGCTCATCTTTGCTGTCATTCATTACCGTATGCATTTATCCTTATGGGGCGAAGCGAAAAGCACCCTTCGTTTATCATTCCCGATCATAC
>CAZREP010000117.1:9456-16366 GCA_964599035.1 uncultured Terrimonas sp.
CCGCAGGCGCTATGCAAAATTCCTGGACTTATTTTAAATAGAAGTATAGACCGATAAATGAGCACCAACCAGTTTACATGCGTTTGTCCGGCCCTGTCAAAACCTTACAAACAAACTCTATCTTTGCCCTCATTCTTTTTACTACATGAATCTATCCTTATGGGGCGAAGCGAAAAGCACCCTTCGTTTATCATTCCCGATCATACTGGGCGAATTAGCCCAGATGGCGCTGCATATCATTGATACGGCAATGATCGGTGCGCTGGGCTATAAGCAATTAGCAGCAGGTGCGCTGGTACTGGCCGTGCTGAATATCCCTTTTGTGATAGGCATTGGCATGACCATCTCCGTATCTCAGCTGGTGTCTATGTCGCACGGGCAAAAAGACGGACAAAAAGTATCACACTATTTTTATAATGGCTTCTGGCTCTGCACCGCAACAGCAGTGCTCATTTCCCTGACACTCGTGCTGGGCAAGAATATTCTTTTTCATTTAAAGCAGGACACAGAAGTAGCCGTGCTCGCTGTTCCTTTCCTGGAGCTGATGGGATGGAGCGTTATTCCTATGCTGCTGTTTATGGCGCTCAAGCAGTTTACTGATGGGCTGGAATATACCCGCACCGCAATGATCATTTCCCTGGCTGCGCTTCCTGTGAATATATTTATTAACTGGCTCCTGATCTTCGGCAACTGGGGTTTTCCGCGGCTCGAATTACCGGGCGCCGGCTGGGGTACATTGATCACCCGTTCGCTGATGTTCCTTACGCTCGGCACTGTTATTTTATGGCATCCGCTGTTTCGCCGCTACATTATAGTGCGAAAGAACCAGTGGAAGCTTCGTTTGAAGACCATAAAGGAGCTATTGCATATTGGCGTACCCAGCAGCCTGCAGGTGGGAATGGAAGGCGGTGCTTTTGCCATTTCGGGTATTATCATCGGCACTATCGGCGCTACGGAACAGGCGGCCCACCAGATAGCACTGAGCTGCGCTTCCTTCACCTTTATGGTCTCTATGGGACTTGCCCAGGGGAGTTCCATAAGGGTAAGCAATGCTTTTGGTGCCAGGAACAGGCCCAAAATGATTGCTATTGGAAAAAGCACCCTCATTACAGCCCTGCTGTATGGTATAACCTGCGCTACAGTTTTCATTACGCTCCGGAACATATTACCCCTGGCATTCAACAAGAACGGGAATGTGATACACATGGCCGCCCTGCTACTCATTTACGCCGCCATATTCCAGATATCGGATGCAACACAGGCTATTGCAGCAGGCCTCCTGCGGGGTATTAAAGATGTAAAAGTACCAACACTGTTTATTGGCATTGCCTACTGGGCGGTAGGTATCCCTGCAGGATATTTGCTGGCTTTTCATGCAGGCCTGGGAGCTTCAGGCATCTGGATCGGGTTTATTACAGGGCTCTCCTGCTCAAGTATGTTGCTGTGCTATCGGTTCCTGCGCATGGCAAAAAAGATATAACGGTATTCAACTCACACGTTACAGTCAAAGCAGCATACCCATCTTTATCAAACTTTATTTAGATATACCTGTTAGGTCCGGGAAAGTATGTATCTTAATATCAAAGATCATTTTTAACCCTGTAACCTGTTTATCATGAATCCCGGTATTATTTCAACAGCGTTGTTGCCACTCGCCCTGGCCATCATTATGTTCGGACTTGGCCTTTCCCTGAAGGTGAGCGATTTTAAACGGATATTCATCTATCCCAAAGCCATTATTATTGGCTCTTTTACACAACTGGTACTGTTGCCTGTTTTAGGTTTTACCATTGCGGCACTCCTGTTAAAAAGCAGCCCCGAACTGGCGATCGGGCTTATTATTCTCGCCATGTGCCCGGGCGGTCCCACTTCCAACCTCCTCACCCATCTGGCAAACGGCGATACGGCGCTCTGCATTTCCTTAACAGCCATTTCAAGCATCGTAAAAATATTCACCATTCCCATCATGGTGAACATTGCTATTATGCACTACATGGGAGTAGCTTCCGAATTCCATCTTGATGTGCTGAGCTCCATACTTAAAATAGTAACCATTACCATTGTTCCTGCAGCCCTTGGTATGCTTGTAAAAGCATGGGCGCCCGCTTTTGCCCAAAAAGCGCAAAAGCCGGTAAAAGTGATGTCCGCAATTTTTTTAGTGCTGGTGATCCTCGCTGCCATCTACCAGGAAAGAGCCACCATTGTGCGCTCCATGGTGATTGCCGGGCCGGCAGCGCTGCTGCTCAATATTTCAGGCATGCTGCTGGGATATTATATTCCCCGGCTCTTTAACCTGCCCTGGACACAGCAAATTACCATCAGCATTGAAACCAGCATACAGAATGGCACGCTGGCCATCGCCATTGCCAGCAGTCCGCTTATGCTGGGGAATGCAACAATGGCCATCCCGGCTGTAGTGTACAGCCTTATCATGTTCATTACCGCCGGACTGTTCATTTCATTGGTCAACCGCAGGAAAACAAAGCTGGCAACGGCTTAAACAGCTCCTGCCTTACCACAGGAGCCGCAGGGCTACAATGGCAAGACAGATCGCCAGGGCCATAACAATAACCCTTCCTTTTATTTTGTGAGAGAGCCAAGCCCCTGCCTGTGCGCCGGGTATCACCCCAATGCACAGCCATACCACCATGCGCAAGATATACGGATCGGCATAGTTTCCCTGCAGGGCATGCACCAGTACGCTTACCGAGGCCATTATGGCAAGAATAAAATGAGAAGTGGCGGTGGCAACATGAACCGGGAACCGGAGCCAGTGCACCATGGCAGGCACATGAATAATGCCTCCCCCAATACCCAGCAGGGGGGAAAGATAGCCAACCACCACACTTAAAGCTGTGCCGGTATAAGCATTATAGGTATAACGGTACGTTGTATTGTCATTATCGGTCAGTACGGCAGAGCGTAGTCCTTTTTTAGGCTGCCCTTCAATATACTCACCGCCGGGCTCCTGCTTTTTAAATAAAAGGAACAGGGCCAGCAGGAGCAGCAATACACCAAAAGCCGTATTAAAAACGGTATGCGGAATATATTTGGTAGTAAGTACTCCCAATACAGACCCTGGGATGGTAAATACAGCAAACAGTATCCCTGCCCTGAAGTCAATGCGTCCTGACCGGCCATAGGCCACCGAGCCCGAGACGGCATTGGCAGCAACAATAACGATGGATACGGCCGTAACGATTTCGGGAGTGAACTGCGGATGGGTTAACAACAACAGGGGCACGAGAATAAAACCTCCCCCCGCTCCTATCATCGTACCTATGGTACCAACAAAAAATCCCGTGGTCAATAAAACAACCACACTGTCAAAAATAGCCGGGTCAATCATCCAAATAAAAATAGATACCGTTCAAAGATAAGATATCAGCAATGAGCAGCCGGACATTAGGTTCTGTTTTCCCGAACAAAACAAAACCATAAACTCTTATCTTTTCCCATTCAGCCTCACATCATCTATATAGTATATAGCCCTGGGCACTTTTTCATCTGCCCCGGCTAACGGAGGTACAGGGTCTTCATTGGGTGTTGTGCGGTTGGGAATATCGCGGTAGGGCCCTGTTCTGAAAGATATGCGCTCAACAGATTTTACAGCCTCTGTCAATGCAGCCTGTGAAAGCATCCTTTTCCCGTTGAGGTAAAGATCGAATGACCCTTTGAGGTGTGCATCAACCCTGATCCGGAGATCATACCAGGTGCCGGGCCTATATGCAGCGATCGTAACCGGCTTGCTGCCATTCATCACCACTATCTCTCCCCTGTCGTTAAAGCTGATCCGAACCGGGCGGTTGCCATAGCAGTCTGTTATGTCAACAGACAGCTCACCATGATCGTTTTGTTTGGCATATATCCTGAACTGCAGGTCGGCGCTGGAAGTTTCCTTAAAAACCCGTATTGCCCTGGCATAATCATATGGGTCTTCATCCGTTAACTGCAGGCTTCTGTTTTTAGCATCTGGGAAATCTGCTATGGCAACGCGTGCCCACTGGGGTGAATAAGTGTTCCAGCCAGGTATTGCGGCCCCCGGCTGAAGCAAATTAAAATGATCGTTTACCGGGCCGGCAACGCTGTAAATAACAGGAACGGGTACACGTGTAACCCACATGTCCTCCTTGTTCATACTGTAGGTGATCCACATGTCGTTGCCCGGCGGATTGCCGTTGCCTTCCACTATACCCCTGGTATAACAGGGTCCGAAATCTTTCCACCGGCCAAAGAAACGTCTAGGCGGCACTTCGCCCTGCACAAGCAGCATATCATCGAAAATAATCCCGTCATCACTGGTCATTATGATCAATGGGTAGCGGTATTCGGAGTTGTCTATCGGATTATAGCACATGGCATACCTGCCGTCATCTGTTCTTTGTCCCCAGTTTTTGCCGCCAGACATAATGAACGTAGGCACTTTAACCGGCGTGGAAAAAGTAGCCCCTTCATCTTCCGATAAGGCAGCTTTTGATTTCTTCCACAACATCACCACTTTGCCGTCACGGCGATGGAAATAAGAGAGGGCGGAAAGGTGATCATCATTTCTATTTCCCGCATAGAGGGTATCGCTGTCATCATCCTCATCCTTCCATTGTAAAAGCATCAGCCTGTTGCGGAGCAAAGCTTCACAGGCTGCTACGAAACCGGTATCTTTTGAACGGGTATAGAAAGGAAAGCTGGTATTGCTTTCATTCCAACCAGCATGACTTTCATAGCGGATGAAATAAACAGGGCCCATGTCGCCGTTTTTATACAGTTCCCGCACTACCCTTCCAATACCTCCTTCCTGGAACGGATCTTCTGCATGTCCATAAAAAGCCAGGGTGAGCAGGCGACCGTTGGGAGCCACATAAAACCCCATGCGCTGATGCATCATATAACCATGGTAATCTTCCGGAACCTTTACTCCCGCCGGCGACTGGTAAGGCGCAAATAAAACACGGGGTCTTTCCCAATTGCGCCCATCGGCAGAAGTAGTAAGCAGTGTTTGCCCCGGTGCAATATGCTCGTCAACCGGATTGCTGAGATATTGCAGGTAAAACTTCCCGTTCCAGTAAGCGAGGTTAGGCGCATGATTATAGGTCCAGCCCTGATCGCCGTTTATTCCGCCATACGTCCTGTTGGCCCGCATTACCTGTATGCTCTCCGCTCCCACCGCCCAGCGCAGCCTGCCCTCGTGTACACCCGGATCGATGGTTACCCCGCCAACATAGCGAACAGGCTCGGAAACACTGCCGGTTTGAGCACACAGGTATACCGGGAATGCAATAACGGCAAGGTATGCGGCATAAATACTTTTGTTGTAAACTGAACGGAACATCATAGCTGTATTAATATAAAAGTATTAATTTCAGTTGTCAAAACCTATGCTCCGTGAACGTAGAGGAGATCCGCGATTATTGTCTTTTAAAAGAGGGTGCCGAAGAATCACTCCCTTTCGGGCCCGATGTGGTAGTATTTAAAGTAGATGGGAAGATATTTTTGTTGCTTTCATTGGATACGGCCCAGCCTCAGTTCAATGTAAAATGCGATCCCGACAAAGCAGCAGAGCTCAGGACATCATACCATTGCGTATTACCGGGCTATCACATGAACAAAAAACACTGGAATACGGTTCTCGTAGACGGCTCTGCTCCAAGCCTTCTGCTGAAAGAATGGATAGATGATTCATATACGCTGGTGAAGAAGAAAAAAAGATAGCGGCACTGCTTTATATCTTTCTTCACCGTCATAGAGCATATTCTTATACGGTTATTGCTCCATATTAAGAAGCAATATGATCTGCTGCAAGCAGGGATTCACTTTTGCTGATCACCCCACTGAGGTTTTCCTTTTTTACATTATCCCTGTCCTGCAACATAAGTTTCCTCGTTTCAGGATCTTTTGCCGCCATAGCTCCCAACCTGAGCAGGAGCCCGTCTTTCCATGAAAGCTTACTTTTCAGCAATCTTCCAGGTAGGAAAAAAATACAGGAAGGATCAATAAATCCTTCGGGGACATTCTGCTTTATTATCTTTTCCTGCTCTTTAGGATTGTTGCTGCCACAAACTACAAACAGTACAATCTTTTTACCTTTTAAAATCCCGGCATATTGTTTTAGCCAGTCACTGATCAGCAGCCTGCCTACATATACAGAGCTCCCGATAATAATCAAATCATTCGCGTTAAGATCCTCCTCCGACAGGTTTTCAGGCGCCATAAGCGACAGGTGAAGTTCGGATGACAGCCATTCCGCATACTGTTGCGTGGCCCCATATTTTCCTTTATAAAGGATAATACTTTTCATAATACGCTGTTTTGAAGAGTTACCAGTTTCGAAACCTGCTTCAGAGAGAGATGTTCATATCTCAGCCTGTATCATAAAGCTAAGATGGAAGGATGAGACAAATGATGACACCGGGTAGCAGGCATCCTGATAAAAATCATATCTTATTTCTCTTTATGCACCCGTGCTTCCTTTTTTAATTTACTATCCAGCACAAAGGTGCCAAAAGGCAGAAGGGAAGCAATAAATGCCAGCACGGCTTTACTGAAACTCCACCGGTACTGGCTCCATACTTTTAACAGCAGTATTATATACAGTACAAATAATACACCGTGGATCCAGCCCGTATACTTCACCGAACCCGGAAGATGCGCAAAATATTTCAGAGGCATCGCTATACCTAATAATACAAGATAAGAGATGCCTTCGAGTATGGCAATTAACCTGAACCTGCCTAATGTGGAATTCCAGTAAGAATTATTCATGCCGGTGATTTTTGGAAAAGTGTAAAAGATAGCATGCGAGCCTGCCATGAAAAGCAAAGAAGCAATTTAAGATTTACAATCAGTTGTCACTTCCCTTTTCCAACTGCCCGACCTTTTTCCATGCCGGGTCAATTTCTAAGGCTATGTCAATATG
>CAZREP010000118.1:0-8885 GCA_964599035.1 uncultured Terrimonas sp.
TTCGCCCGAAGTGGGGAACGAAAGTCCGCAAAGCATACGCATGGCGGTGGTTTTGCCTGCGCCATTGGCACCCAGGAAGCCAAAGATCTCCCCTTTGTTTACCTCAAAGCTGATGTGATCTACGGCCACAAAATCACCGAACTTTTTAGTGAGGTCTTTGCAAATGATCACTTTTTCGCTCATGCTTAAAAATTATACGGGTGCAATGGATCCCTGTTTTTTTGTTTCATGCATTAACCGGATGAAGCTGTCTTCGATCGTGGGAGCTATGGTTTTCACATCTATGTCCATATGCCCCTGTGCTGCTATAAGCTTTTCCAGCCCGGCAATACCTGCTGTATCGTTATGTGGTAAAGTAACATGCAGGTATTCGCCAAAAGCGAAGCAGCTCTCTACCTGTTCGCTCGTTCTCAGGTCGTTCAACAGCTTGTAAATATTGGCTGCTTTTACCGCATATAACGGTACCGGGTAAACGGCAATAATATGTTGGGGCGTATTTACCGACAGGATCCTGCCGTTCTGCATCAGCGCTATCCTTTCGCACAAAACCGCTTCGTCCATATAGGGTGTGGACACCAGGATGGTGATGCCCTGTTGCTTCAGTCTTTTCAGCATCTCCCAGAATTCTCTTCTTGATACAGCGTCCACACCGGTTGTGGGCTCATCAAGAAAAAGCACTTCCGGCTTATGGATCAGGGCGCAGCACAGCGCCAGCTTCTGCTTCATACCACCCGAGAGCTTACCCGCCCTGCGGTTATTGAAAGGCTTTATTTGATCGTAGATGTCTTTCACCAGTGCATAGTTTTCTTCAATGGTGGTGTCAAATAAGGTAGCGAAGAAATTCAGGTTTTCTTTCACGGTCAGATCCTGGTACAAAGAAAACCGCCCCGGCATATATCCAATGTTCCTGCGGATGGACTGATAGTCTTTTACCACATCCCACCCGTTAACAGAGGCAGTTCCTTTATCTGCCAGCAATACCGTGGTGAGGATACGAAAAACAGTGGTTTTGCCTGCGCCATCCGGTCCGATCAGGCCGAACAGCTCCCCCTTGCCGATTTCAAGCGATATATCATCCACGGCAAGCACTTTGCCTTTGTCGTAAGTTTTAGTAATATTTTGAAGCGTTACTGCTTTCATCTTAAGTCAGGTAATTTATGCCTGTTTGTTATGGTGAAGAATAAGAGATAGAGGTATCAGGTCACAGGCAAGTTTGTAGTTTGGGAGTTTATGGTTTTCAGTTGGGGGAAACTACAAACTTCAAACTGTAAACTCCACACCTGCAACCTGCAACCTGTGACTTGCACTTTACCTCTCATATTTCCCTCATGATATATCTAATAGTTATTCTCAATTAAAAAATACCTCGCCATACATGCCGATCTTCAGATAGTCGTCATTCTTTACACTTACTTTTATGGCGTATACCAGGTTGGCTCTTTCTTCTTTGGTTTGGATGGTTTTGGGCGTGAATTCCGATTTATCCGAGATCCACGTAATGGTTCCCGGGTATAATTTATATTCTTTTTGTCCCTGGTCTACCCGCACCTGCACCTGCTGCCTCAGCTTTATGAGTGGCAGCTGACTACCCGTGATATAAGCTCTTAAAAAGAGGGTATCGGTATTGGCAATTTTATATAAGGGCTTTCCCAACACAGCTATTTCTCCTTTCAGTGCATAATTTGTGAGCACCGTGCCGGCAACTGGATTAACAATCTGCCCCTTGTCAATTTGCGCCTGTAATTGCTGCGCCGCTTTCTCAAGCGGGGCTTTTTCGCTGAGAATGCTCCTGTTTTGCGTGGCGGTGTTGGACTGAAATAGCCTGATCTGTTCCCTCGTTACCGTCATCTGCTTTTGCAATTGCTCGATCTGCGCGTTGATATCATCTACCTGCTTGCGCGGTGCAGCATCTGCCTTTACCAGGTTTTGCGACCGTTCCTTTTCCCGCTGCAGGTTATCAAGTTGTATTTGCTGTGCTGCCAGCTGTGCTTTGGCCACTTTAACCTGTTCGGCTGCGGAACCTGTTTTTTGCTGCAATGCACCTATGGAGGCCTCTGTTTGCGCTTTCTGCAATTGCTGAACGGTCACATCAATCTGTCCCACTACCGCTCCTTCCTTTAACCGGTCTCCCTCATGCACCAAATAAATCAACAGCTGCCCGTTTTGCTGGGCCGATACCATTACTTCATCAGCTTCAAAATAGCCGGATGCATCGTAGCGGATTCCAGGATTATTGCAGGAAGCCAGTATTACCGATGCCACACCTATGATCATATTGCGGTTCATACATTTCAGTTTTTCGGTCAGTTGCCCGATGTATTTTTAAAATTGTATTGTGCCTGTAATAATTGGATGCGGTGAACAATGCGCGACTGCCTGGCCAGGTTTTCTTCATTCAGCTTGGCAATATATTCATGCACGGTTATTACCCCGTTGTCTAATTGTGCCTTTGCCGACCGTGCTACCGAGGAGCGCAGGGCAATAATGGCATCATCCTGCTCCATCAGATCGCTGTATTTTTTGATCTCCGCATTTTGCTGCTTCAGCGTAAGCCGGGTATTGAACAGGAAAGTTTCTTTATCAATATCCAGGTTTTGCCGGCTTATATTCAGCAGGTTTTTGTTGTTCTTTAGGGAATACAGGCTACCCAGCGACCAGTTCAAACGGAGGCCTGCGATCCACCATGCACCAAACTTGTTTTCAATGATGTTTAAGGTAGGCCGACCATAGGCACCCTGGGCAAAGGCGCTGAAGCGTGGCGCGAATGTAGCATTCAGTTCTCTTTCCTGAATGCTGAAGGTATTTTGCTGTAAGTCGAAGTACCGGAGCTCCGGCCGTTCAATAAGCGGGGAAGGGACCACCTGCCGCGGGAGCGCAAGTACCGTATTGCCGGTAACCGGCTGGCCGATAAGCAAAGACAGCATCTCCATGTAGGCTTCCCTGCTCGTGCGGAACTGTATGGTGGCCTGGTCAATGTCAATGAGTGAGGCTTTTAGTTCGTCTACGTTGCTTTTAAAACCGGTGCCGTTGTCGAAAGCTGCAACCGCTTTACTCAGTGCACCCGCTATGTCTGTTTTTCGTGTTTCGTTTTGCTTCAGTTGCTCATCCAGCAGCAGGATGGAAAAATAAATTTGGGTAACCCGGTCTTTGAGCGTGTGCAGGCTCACTGCCAGGCTTTGCTGCTGTACCTGCTCATTGGCGCGGATCATTGCCTTTTGATTTTTAGTGACTCCTCCGTCGTAAAGTGTTTGACTTAACTCTGCCTGTATTTTATACTGGTCTTTATCAATAACAGGAAAAGCAGTGCCAGGTATAGAGGGCAAAGCATCCGAAAAGCTGATGGTTTGCGACTGGTAAGTAGCCTGGCCGTTTATGGTAAGCTGGGGCAGGTATATTTTAGCCGCATTTTCCATAGAATACCGGCTGCTTTGGGAAATGAGGCCCTGCTTTTTGATGAGGGGGTAGTTTTGTATTGCCAGGCTGTAGCAACTGTCGAGGCTAAGCTCCTGTGTTTGACCATACACCGGTGCATATAGTACCAGCAGGAGCAGGATGCCGGTGAGCGTATTTCGTTTGTGTATCATGGTCTCAGTCATTTGTTTCAGATAACGGGTAAAGGACTTTTGGTTTTCAGCATCGCTTTCATCCAAACGGGTATCAGTTCCTTTCTCTCCAGCATCATTTCGGTAAAAGCCTTTTCCTTAAGATTTGCCACGCGCAACAGTACTGGTTTCATTAAGAATGGGAACAGGCACAGCCCGAGGAGACTCACCAAAAAATGGAAGGGATAGATATCCGTTCTTTTTTTAGCTATTTGCTGTATGAATACAGACTGGCTGAGAAAATCAATTTTTTCTGTGAGCTGTATAAAATGGTCGGGGTTATTCCTTACCTCGCTTAATACGAACAGCGGCAGTTCGGGGTTTTCAATGATCAGGTCAATGTATTTTGAAGCAATGGTGGCTACTTTGGCCTCCAGTGTAGTGGATGCATCATTCAGAACGGGAGCCAGCACGCCGAAGTAGTCCTGTAACTTTTCCGTCATTACCAGCTCAAAAAGTTTTTGCTTGCTCCTGAAATAGTAATTGAGGAGTGCCAGGTTAATGCCGGCTTTTTCTGCTATATCCCTTGTACGGGCGGCGGCGTATCCTTTTTGGGTAAACACTTTTCCGGCCGCTTCTTTTATTTTTTCTTCCGTAGACAGGTCGGTAATGACTTTCTCTTTTCCGCGCATGATTGGCTGTTATTTTACAAAGCTAATCATTTATCAGATTAATTAAACAAATTATTTAATCATTTGATTAAAATAATAAACAGAAGATAAAACAGGCTGTCGGCATCCCTGTTAAGGAAAGGGGTTCTTCTCTTATTACTAACTCATATATAAAAAGTACCAGGTTATAGTTCTTCGACTGTTTGTATTTTGCGCTTACCTGTCTTGCCGTGCAGCACCCCAAAACAATTCAGGGTTGCCAACCTTGTATAAGGCCGGCAACCCTGAAGATCATTTTTGAATAAAGAAGAGCGGAGGGAAATCTACAACTAACCTTCCTGTGCTTTATGGTTCATCCCTTTCATCCATTTATAACTTCTGTAGATAAAATTACCGGTTAGTACTGCCAGTACTATCATAAAACCTAAACCGCCGTTACTTTCAGGTGCCTTAGCGTAAAAGACTCCCAGCAAAAAGGCAAACATGATCAGTCTCACCCCCTCAACTTTATCAGGATCCATTTTGCTCAGGTATCTTTTGTTCAAAAATTGGCTGATGAAGAAAATACCAACGATAAATACAACGATCAGTACCCATTCAGAGTTGTTCATATTTATACATTTTAAGGGTATAAAAATTTATACCGGGATGATTAATAAAGGGTAAAACTATTGTTGGGATAGAACCCGAATTTACAGTAAAATACTCATTTTTAAAAAAAGTAGGGGTAACAGTAACTGCCGTTTTGACAATAAGCTATAAATCCATACTTTGCAGCGCAGACTTTATTATTTCAGAAGCAATTGATGGTTATAATGAAAGATGTACTGGCATTCATCCCGCAGCGCCCCCCCTTTGTGATGGTAGATGAGCTGGTAGCTGCAGATGATCATACCGGCACAACGAGATTTAAAGTGCCTGCAGATCATATTTTTGTGGTGGACGGGCTGCTTACGGAGCCGGCATTGGTGGAAAATATGGCACAAACAGCCGCTGCCAGAATAGGGTATATTTGCAGCGAAAAAAATGAACCTGTTCCCGTAGGCTTTATCGCTGCGGTGCAGCACCTTCAGGTGATGGCTTTGCCGGAAGCAGGGCAGGTGTTGGAAACACAGATCGCAATGAAGAACCAGGTATTTGATTTTACTGTTATCGCGGGTGAAGTGAAGTGTGACGGTAATGTGTTGGCGCAATGCGAAATGAAGATCTTTATTCAGTCAACCAACAAATCTGCAATAATATGAAACAGGTATTTTCATTTAAATGGCTTTTTGCCATATTGCTATTGCTGGCGGGAACACAGCCTGCCGGTGCGCAAACATTAAAGGAGTTTTTCAATTCCTCGGAAGTGCCGCTCACCTACCTGGGCGTTGATTTTACCCAGGCTAAAGTGCTGAATGATATTGCCGCCAACGCCATGGACATACGAGACCGGCAGTTTGCCGCTATTAACCAGGTGATCGTAAATGAGCCTAAGAAATACGACTTCCAGAAAGCTTTCTCAAAATCCGCGGTGACCAATGATATCAGCCTGGTAAATGCGAAGAATGCCAAAGTGGATGCTGAGAAAATTATTGGGTCGGGAGATGTTAAAGACGACCGCTTTACAAAAGCCACTGTTGAATCTATCGTTAAAGGATACAGCTTTTCGGGTAAGAAAGGCATTGGGCTGATGTTCATCATGGAAACCATGAACAAGGCTTCTGCCACGGCCTCTATGTATGTTACCTTTATAGATCTGTCTTCCGGAAAGGTATTGCTTACCGACAGGATGACCGCCAAGGCTGCCGGATTCGGATTCAGGAATTATTGGGCAAAAACAGTGGATGTGGTGCTGAAAGATATTGCAAAATCGAAATACAAAGAATGGAAAGCCAAAGCAGGCTGATGACCGGGTTATATATTATGGAGAAAACAAATCCTGTAAAAAGATTATCGGGGAAAATTGAAATTAATGTCCGGTTTAATGAGGCTGACCCATTGGGGATAGTATGGCACGGGCATTATATACGGTATTTTGAAGACGGGCGGGAATCTTTTGGCAATGAGCATGGGATCGGCTATCTTGACTTCTACCACCACGGGTTTATTATTCCTGTAGTGAGTATCCAATGCGACTTCAAGCGATCACTGAAATACGGCGAAAAGGTTATCGTAGAAACAATTTACATGCCTTGCGAAGCTGCCAAGCTGAAGTTCGAATACAGACTGTTCAATGCTGCCACCCATCAGCTGGTAGCTACCGGTTCTTCGGTACAGGTTTTCCTGGATAGGGAAACATCGGTATTGCAACTGATCAATCCTCCTTTTTTTGAAGCCTGGAAAATGAAACATGTACTGACCTGATCTTTAAGAACTCAATGAAGCCGGTTTTTATTATTGCAGATAGTATTGTATCCCCTATAGGGTTGACAGCAAATGAAAATTTTGATCTGCTGAAAGCCGGTGTTTCAGGTATACGGCTGCATCACAAGGGAATTTCTCCCATACCTTTTTATGCCTCCCTGTTTAGTGATGATGCCGGTTTTACAGCTGCTGTAAACAATGCGGACGCCTATACACGGTTTGAGCAGTTGCTTATTGCATCTGTACAGGATGCCCTGTCACAGGCTGCTGTTGATCCTGCCGCGGGAAAAACAGTGCTGATTATTTCTTCTACCAAGGGAAATATCAGTCTTATAGAAGAAGTGCTGCCGGATGAAGATGTGAAAAAGCGGATTGCGCTGCATAGCTCGGCCCGCATGATAGCCAATTATTTTCATTTCACTACTCATCCGGTTGTAGTGTCGCACGCCTGTATTTCGGGTTTGGTGGCGCTTATTACAGGAATGCGCTTATTGCAGTCGGGCAGATTCGATCATGCGGTGGTAGCCGGGGCAGACCTTATCACACAATTTGTATTATCGGGCTTTCAGTCATTCCACGCCGTTAGCGATGGACCCTGCAAACCCTTTGACGCTCAGCGAAACGGTATTACGCTGGGAGAGGCGGCGGCAACCATTATGCTTTCTAGGGTGAAGCCTCCAACAAAGAATAGTATACAGCTTTCAGGCGGGGCGGTGAGCAATGATGCTAATCATATATCCGGACCTTCCCGCACAGGACAGGAGTTACACCAGGCTATAGAGGCTGCCGTAAAGGAAGCCGGTGTGGATAAGACATCCATTGACTTTATTTCGGCACATGGAACAGCTACCGTGTATAACGATGAAATGGAAGCTAAAGCTATAACGCTTTCAGGCTTGCAGCAGGTTCCCGTTAACAGCCTTAAAGGGTATTACGGCCACACCCTGGGTGCAGCCGGCTTAATAGAAACTGTGGCCTGTGTGCATTCATTGCGCGAAAATGTTATTTTGCCAACGCCGGGATTTGAGCAGCCCGGCACCACGCAACCTATACATGTCAACAAAGCTTTACAAACCGGTAGGTACGACCATTGCCTGAAAACGGCATCCGGATTCGGCGGCTGTAATGCGGCAATCGTGCTGCAGAAAACATCATGATCTTTTTAAAGCATAAACAACCAATAGTATAACGGATTATATGAAATTTTTTAAGAAGGATAACAAAACGGCTTTAGAGGCTAAAGGACTGGCACAATTCATCGCATTTGGCCCCGTGGTATTCCAGGTGGCCAAGGTAATGAGAGACAAGGGTATATTAAGCGTGATCGAGGAAAGTGCTTCCAATGGCATAACGCTTGAGGAGATCAGGGATCGTGTTCAGTTGTCTAACTACGGGGTAAGGGTATTGCTGGAGTCGTCGCTGGGGATCGGCCTGGTAGTGGAAAACCAGGGCAAATATACGCTCACCCGAACAGGCTATTTTATCCTGCACGATCCGCTTACAAAGGTGAATATGGATTTTATCCATGATGTGTGCTATAAAGGATTATTTGCGCTGGATAAAAGCATTGAAACCGGCAAGCCCGAAGGGTTAAAGGAATTTGGCAGCTGGCCTACCATTTACGAGGGACTGTCGCAATTGCCGGCGCATGTGCAGAAAAGCTGGTTTGCTTTTGACCACTTCTTCTCGGATAATGCATTCCCGTCTGTGATCAGGCATGTATATGAAAGCGGCATTAAAAATGTGCTTGATATTGGAGGAAATACCGGTAAGTGGGCCATAGCGTCGGTAAACCACGACCCTGATATCCATATTACCATTATGGATCTGCCCGGCCAGTTAAATGTAGCTAAAAAGAAAATAGCAGAGCTGGGACTCACAGACCGGGTATCCTTTTACCCGGCCAATATTCTGGATGAAGCTCAGCCTTTTCCCACAGGATTTGATGCGATATGGATGAGCCAGTTCCTCGATTGCTTTTCCGAAGCGGAGATCGTTTCTATATTGAAACGTTGTGCCAATGCGCTTGACGATGATGGCTATGTGCTTATACTGGAAGCGTTCTGGGATACACAGCGGTTTGAGACCGCGACCTTTTGCCTGCAGCAAACCTCCATTTATTTCACTGCCCTTGCCAACGGCAACAGCCAGATGTATGATTCCAGGGTCTTTAAGCAGTGCATATATGATGCGGGCTTTGAAATTGTAGAGCAAACAGACGGGATAGGGTTAAGCCATAGTTTGCTGAAATGCAGGAAGAGGAAGTGAATGTGGAAATGTGGTAATTTGAAAATTTGAAAATATAGGGATGGGCGGTCGGTACACG
>CAZREP010000118.1:8895-16349 GCA_964599035.1 uncultured Terrimonas sp.
CGACGAAGGAGTGTCAGTCCGCATTACTGACGGTTGATCGCCAATAGCTGATCGCTGAAGGCTGACAGCTCTTTAGATTTAATTTTTTTTATTCAAAATATTATGCAAACAGAAAAAACAGATGTGCTGGTAATTGGCGCGGGACCTGCCGGAACGGTTGCCGCCTCCATTGTTCATCAGGCAGGGTATAAGGTACGTATTGTGGAGAAAATGAAATTTCCCCGTTTTGTGATCGGCGAAAGCCTTTTGCCCCGCTGTATGGAAGCGCTGGAAGAAGCCAGGTTTTTGGATGCGGTGGCGGCAAAGGGCTTCCAGGAAAAAAACGGGGCCAAGTTTGTAAAGAATGGCAAGATCTGTGACTACAAATTTGCTGACCAGTTTACGCAGGGATGGAAAAGAACATGGCAGGTGCCGCGTGCCGATTTTGATCATACGCTTGCAAAAACCGTTGAGGTAATGGGCGTTCCCGTTCAGTATGAAACCGCTGTAACCCATATTGTGTTCAATGATGACGGGAAATCCGTAACTACGGTTGAAGACGCCAATGGCAATAAGCAATATATAGAAGCCCATTTTATTATAGATGGCAGTGGTTATGGAAGAGTGATACCCCGTATGTTCAATATGGAAAGACCCTCCAACCTCCCGGCAAGAAGAGCTTTGTTCGCCCACACGGTAGATACCCGGCGCGACATGTCGGATGAGCCTAACCGTATTACCATTGTGGTGCATAAAAAATCGGTGTGGATATGGATCATTCCTTTTGCCAATGGTATCACCTCTTTAGGCTTTGTAGGGTTCCCGGAATTCTTTGAAGACTTTAAAGGATCGCCCGAGGAGAAATTCCGTGCCATGATCGCTACCGAGCCTTATTTAAAAGAGCGTTTTAAAGACGTGGAACTGGTGTTTGAACCAAAAACATTGCAATCGTGGTCGTCTACTACCGACCGGTTTTACGGGAACGGCTTTGTGCTTACCGGGAATGTTACCGAATTTTTAGACCCTGTATTTTCTTCAGGTGTAACGCTGGCCACTGTTTCCAGTCAGTTGGCTGCAAAGCTGGTGATCCGTAAGCTCAAAGGAGAAGTGGTAGACTGGGATAAGGAATACATGGATGTTATGATGCAGGGAGTGAACACCTTTCGTTCCTACGTAATGGCATGGTATGAGGGTACGCTGGATACTATTTTCTTTGCCGACAACCAGGATCCGCTGATCAAAAGCCAGATCTGCTCTGTTTTGGCCGGCTATGTTTGGGATACCACCAATCCCTACGTAAAAGATCATACCACGGCGCTGCATAAACTGGCGAGGATCATAACCATGAGGGATAGCCTGAAGGAGGGAGGGGAAAAGGTTTAAGGTATAGGGTAGAAGGTATAAGGCTAGTGCAAGTCACAGGTTGCAGGGATGCCGATCGCTTACAGCCCACAGCTCAAGGGAGAAAGGTGAGACGTGAGAAGTGAAATGTGAGAGGTGAAGGACGAAAGGTTGATGCAGGTTACAGGGGGCAGGTTGCAAGGGAAATCCTCAAGCCTGATACCTCATACCTCCTCGCAAGTGAATCGTCAATAGTAAATTGCTGACCGCTGATTGCTGAAAGCTGATCGCTAACCGCTAAAAAAATCATATTTTGTCAGATACCCAAACATATATTACCACGCATTGCAGTATCAGCCCCGGGGGGGTATATAAAAATGGTATGCTGCTTTGGAAAGATGAGATTAACAGCAATACCTCTGATTTCCTGCTTTCGGCTTACAGGCATTTTAATATAGATTATCCAAAGTTTTATAAAATGGATAATCTCTGCAAGCTGGGGTTCCTGGCGGTGGAGCTGCTGCTGAAAGACAGGCAGATCGCGGAAGAATACGGTACGGAAAATATAGGGATCGTATTCAGCAATGCCAATTCCAGCCTGGATGCTGATCTCCGTTACTTCGAATCCGTTAAAAACATCCCCAGTCCTGCCCAATTTGTATATACTTTGCCTAATATTGTAATTGGTGAAGTGAGCATCCGGCATCAATGCAGGGGGGAAAACGCTTTTTTTGTGAGTGAGCGGTTTGATGCAGACCTGATGCAGTTTTATGTGCAGGACCTGATGATACGCAAAAGGGCCAGTGCATGTATAAGCGGTTGGGTGGAATGTTTGGGAGAAGCGTACAAAGCGCTGGTATACATGGTAGAAAACCGTCCGGGGAATGCTGCTTTATCATTTGATACAGATCATATTCATCAAATTTACAGAGATAGCTAATGGAGAAATTAATGGCTGATCTGAAACAACAGATCATAGCGCAACTGAACCTGAAAGATCTGAAGCCCGAAGATATTGGTAACGACCAGCCGCTTTTTGTGGAAGGGCTGGGGTTGGATTCCATAGACGCGCTGGAGCTGATCGTGTTGCTGCAGCAGGAATATAAAATAAAGCTTGCCAATGCAGAGGAGGGTCAGCAGGTGTTCCGTTCCGTGAGAACGATGGCGCAATATATTGTGGATCACCAGCCTAAAACGGCATAGGAGCGTTATACACCGCGATGTATGCATCAGGCTCAAACCACTAATCTGATTTCAAACTTCCTATAATGAGATCCCCTGTTTTCATCGCTGGCGCCGGCGTTATTTCTGCTATAGGAAATACAATAGCCGAAAATCTTGCCGCGCTTGAAAACTCAGCTGCGGGAGTGGGGGATATGCAACACCTCCGGTCGGCACATCGCCATAAGTTACCTGTTGCTGAGGTGAAGATGAGCAATGAAGAACTGGCGGTACATGCAGGTATGCCCGCGCATATCAGCCGCACGGCATTGCTTTCGGCTATAGCGGCAAAAGAGGCGCTCCATAATGCCGCTATAGAAAATTTCAGTAAGCTGCGTACGGGTTTTATTTCCGCTAATACGGTAGGCGGCATGGATAAAACTGAAGATTTTTTTTCGGATTTTTTAAGCGATCCGCATAAAGGTAGGCTGCGCGATGTGGTTCACCACGAATGCGGTGCCGTTACCGAGCTGGTGGCCGATCAACTGGGTATAAAAAATTATATGGCTACCATCAGCACTGCCTGCTCTTCCTCTGCCAACGCTGTTTTTGTTGGCGCCAGGCTGATCAGGCAAAACCTGCTTGACGTGGTGATCGCGGGGGGAACGGATGCGCTCACCAGGTTTACGCTTAATGGCTTCAATACATTGATGATCATTGACCGGCAATACTGCCAGCCCTTTGACGAGCACCGCAGGGGGCTCAACTTAGGCGAAGGTGCAGGATATGTTGTGCTGGTATCCGAGAAAGTTGCCTCGTGCTTAAAGCAATCTCCTGTTTGTACGCTGAGCGGTTATTGCAATGCCAATGATGCCTATCATCAAACGGCTTCTTCCCCGGATGGTACAGGCTCCTACCTGGCCATGAAGGGAGCGTTAGAGCAAAGCCGCCTGCAACCGGGCGACATCGATTATATTAATTTGCATGGCACGGGCACGCAAAATAATGATATAGCGGAGGGTACGGCTATCAAATTGTTGTTTGAAGGGCATTATCCCTCAATGAGCTCTACCAAGTCTTTTACCGGGCATACCCTGGGCGCCAGCGGAGGAATAGAAGCAGTATTTTCCATGCTGGCCATTCAATACGGGTTGATCTATCCCAATCTCCGGCTGAAAACACCTATGAAAGACCTGCCCTTTGTTCCGGAAAAACATTTCCGGAAAGACATTCCTGTTCGTCATGTGCTTTCCAACTCTTTCGGGTTTGGAGGAAATTGTTCATCGCTCATCTTCTCAAAATTGTAAGATGTACATACAGGCTGCGACATGCATATCACCCCAACCTTCATTTGATCACCTGCTGACAAAGGGACCGGCAGTGTATACAGGCAATCGGCTGGCCTGCGTGGAACCGGATTATGTGCAGCTCATTGATCCTAAAATGATCAGGCGCATGAGCCGCATTATAAAAATGGGTGTCGCTGCCGCAATGGATTGTTTAAAAACAGCTTCAACAGCAATGCCCGGCGCTGTTATTACCGGTACGGCCTATGGCTGTCTGGCCGATACCGAAACTTTCCTTACCAAAATGATTGAGAACGGTGAAGAACTGCTTACGCCTACCGCTTTTATACAGTCTACTCACAATACAGTGGGGGCCCAGATCGCGTTGCTGCTGAAATGTCATAACTATAACAATACTTTTGTGCACAGGGGATCTTCTTTTGAAAGCGCGATGATGGATGCGATCACTTTACTGGAAGAAAAGGAGGTAACTACCGCGCTGGCAGGCGGCATAGATGAGCTTACCGACACCAGCTTTACGCTGCTCAGCCGCTTTGGGTTGTATAAAAGGAATATTGCCGCCAGCACCTCGTTATATGATCATTCAGGGAAGGGAACAATAGCGGGGGAAGGCGCTGCATTCTTTTTATTGTCGCGTGAATCCTCCGGTAAAGATTATGCGCAACTGAACGGCATATCTACTTTTTACAAGCCGGGGAACATCGGGGAAATTGAAAACGGTATCCTTGAATTTTTATCTGCCCATGCCGTTGGTATGGAAGATATTGACCTGGTCATTACGGGTAGGAACGGCGATGTGCATGATGATGCGGTATACGAGCAGCTTGGACGAACCCTGTTCAAAGGTAAGCCTGCTGCCAGGTTCAAGCATCTGTGCGGGGAATATCCTACTGCTGCTTCCTTTGCATTGTGGCTGGCGGCTCATAGTATAAAAGCCGGGGCGTTCCCACCCTGTGCTTCGGATCGTGGAGCCCAACAACAACCCCGTCGAATATTAATATATAATCATCATCAAAATAAGTATCACGCTTTATACCTCCTCTCGGCATGCTGAATTTCAATACCCTTAATATTGTTTTTGTTACCTTACTGATCGGGATGATCGGGTATCATTTTTTTCACAGCATTCCGTTATATGCTTTCATTGTGCTGCTGCTGGTTTATCTTTGTTTTCTCGTTTATGGCAGCTATAATGTACGCTCGAATTTTTACCTGAAAACGGTGTCTTCCGTTAAAACAGCCCGCAAACAGATTGCTATAAGCTTTGATGATGGTCCTGTACCCGGATACACCAATAGGATACTGGAGGTGCTGAGGCTCCACGATGTAAAAGCCGCCTTCTTTTGCATCGGTAAACGCATCCGTGAAAACGAGGCCTTGCTGAAGCAGGTATATGATGAAGGTCATTTAATCGGCAACCACAGCTATTCGCACGACCTGTGGTTCGATCTCTTTTCCTCGCAAAAGATGGATGCTGACCTGAAAATGATGAGCAATGCCATGCAAAAGATAACGGGTGTAAAGCCAAGACTGTTCCGTCCGCCATACGGCGTAACCAATCCCAACCTTAAGAAAGCCATACGGAAAAACAGCTTTGTGGCCGTGGGATGGAGTATCCGGTCTATGGATACAGTGATCAAAGATGGACAAAAACTCCTGGAAAAAGTTGCCGGATCGTTAAAACCCGGGGCGGTTGTATTGTTTCACGATACCGGCAAAGCCACTGCCGATATACTTTCTGCGTTTATAACCCGGTGCCGGCAACAGGGGTATGAGATTGTGCGGTTAGACAAATTGCTTAATTTGGAGCCCTATGCGTAAGATCATTATAGCGGTAATGCTGTGGACAACCGTAGGTGCTGCCACAGCGCAGTATGCCGGGTATAAGCCCGTGACAGATGCTTCTGCTTTTGAAGTACGGTTTGCCGCTGCATCACAAAAGATCAATACCATTCAAAGCGACTTTATACAGGAGAAGAACCTGAGCCTGCTGGCTGAAAAAATTGTATCAAAAGGAAAGTTCTGGTTCAGGAAGGAAAACAGGGTGCGGATGGAATATACGCAGCCCTTTCAATACCTGCTGGTCATTAACGGAAGCAATGTGTATATTAAAGACAGCCAGAAGGAAAGCAGGATGTCTACCAGATCCAATAAGCTTTTTAGGCAAATTAACAGCGTTATCATAGACTGTGTAAATGGCCGGGCGCTACAGGGCGACAATTTTAGCGTGAAGATATTTGAGAGCAATACAGCTTACCTGGCGGAGCTCACACCTGTTGATAAAAATCTGAAAGTGCTGTTCAGTCATATCAATATGGTCATTGAAAAAAAAGACTATGCCGTGTCCCGCATTGAAATGCATGAGCCGTCGGGTGATAATACCACCATGAAATTTATTAATCGTCAATTCAATGCGCCGCTTGCCGATACGCTGTTTGCTATACATTAGTTGCTGGCTGATGCTTGCAGCCTGCTCTTCTGCCTATAAAAAATTACAGCGTACGGGAGCTGCTGCGACTTGTGTTACCAATTTTAAGCCGTCGTTCACACGTGTCCTATACCAGGCGCAGGTAAATGTGGCCGGGAAGCACCTCAGCGGGTTGCTGATCGTTAAATCTATGCCCGACAGCAGCATCAGAATGGTTTTTGCCAATGAGGCCGGCCTTACCTTTTTCGATTTTGAATTCAGTAAGGATGATTTTAAAGTGCACTATATCTTCAGCCGCATGGATAAAAAGCCGGTGATCAAAACCCTGCGGAAGGATTTTGAACTGGTGCTGATGCAGCATATTGATGCGGTCGGGTCTTATACCCTGAAGGAGAATGGGAATTACTACCGGGTATTTCCGGATGGCAGGGATCTGTACTACTACATTACCGACAGCGCCTGCACCCATCTGCTGCGGATGGAAAGAGGAAGCAGGAAAAAAAGAGTGGTAGAAGCCGTAATGCAGCCGGGCAGCGACGGCATGCCGGATAGCATAGGTATTCAACATCACAATTTTAATTTTAATATCGGGTTGAAACGTTTACAGGATGATATTGAAAGATGATTTTTATATGGTTGCGCATTTTGCGGAAGAAGATGATACGATCCGGGCTACCCTGGAACTGAATGCCGGGCACCGGATATTTGAGGGGCATTTTCCCGGGCAGCCTGTAGTGCCGGGGGTATGTATGATACAGATGGTCAAAGAATTGCTGGAAACCGCCACGGGTAAGCGTATGCTGTTGAGGCAGGCCGACCATATTAAATTTCTTTCAGTGATCGATCCAACCCAATATAAGCCTGTCCAGGCAGAGATCCGGTACAGTGATACCGGAAACAGCGAATGGCGGGTAGCGGCTTCATTGCATTGCGGCGAAACGGTTTGCTTCAAACTGAAAGGTGTTTTTTGCCACTAATTCCGGTAGCCTGCAGGCGGGCTGATTTACAAATACAATTTGAACCAGCCACGAATTCCATCGTCCCGCAGAATGCGCGATGATTTATGGATACAACAGGAATATAGCCACTAACTACAAAACTGTTATTTTCTTCTTTGTTACCTTTTTTGCGGAAAAAAGTAACACAAAAAGCCGCCCGAAATCGATTACATCCCGATTTCGGGTCCCGAATGTTCAGCCTTTTTATCTGCACCATTAATTTTAGTTTATTCTCTTCAT
>CAZREP010000119.1:0-15998 GCA_964599035.1 uncultured Terrimonas sp.
GAAACCGACAATGTGATCTTCCTTCCTTTTAATGATGAACAGGCGCTGGAAGATTGCTTCGCAAAGAACGGCAAAGCTATTTCTTCGGTTATTATAGAAGGTATACAGGGTGTGGGCGGCATTAACGTGGCCGAAGACAGCTTCCTGAAAAAGATCCGCAGCCTTTGCGATGAGCATGGCGCCGTGTATATAGCCGACAGCGTGCAATGCGGCTATGGAAGAAGCGGAAAATTCTTCAGTCATGACTTTGCGGGTATAAAAGCTGATATTTACACTATGGCCAAAGGCATGGGCAACGGCTTTCCCGTGGGAGGCCTCGTTATTGCACCGCATATCAGGCCCAAACATTTTCAACTGGGCACCACTTTCGGCGGCAACCATTTGGCCTGTGCGGCGGCCCTGGCGGTGCTGGAGGTGCTGGAATCGGAAAAGCTGTTGGGCAATGCCGTAATAACAGGCAAATATTTAAAAGAAGAATTACAAAAGATTCCGGAAATAAAAAATGTGAGGGGAAGGGGCTTAATGATCGGCTTTGACGTGCCTGAAGCATTAAAAGACCTGAAAAAGAACCTGCTGCTAAACCAGAAAATATTCACCGGGGAGGCCAAGCCGAATGTTATCCGTTTGCTGCCCTCTCTTGCATTAAAGAAAAGAGATGCCGAAGATTTTATTGAGGCCATCAAAGAGGAAATAGCTGCTCTGGTAGCTCAGGAGGCATAACCGCAAAGTATGCTAAAATATTTCAGGCATTTACAATCATTACGAAATGGGTTTTGAATCAAAAGGACTGTTGCAAATTCCGCCATCGGGCATTGCCCGGTTTATTTCTGCAAACGATGTAAAGGATATCAATGCGCTGGCAAAGCGTGCGTTGGAACATAAAGCCAACCCCCTGGCCCGGCAAACAACAGGTTCGCATAAACGCATAGGGCTCCTGTTCCTGAATCCCAGCATGCGTACCCGGCTGAGTACACAAATTGCTGCACAAAACCTGGGTATGGAAGCCATTGTGTTCAATGTAGGGAGCGAAGGATGGGCCCTGGAATTTGAAGAGGAGGCCATCATGAGCGGAAATAAGGTAGAACATGTAAAAGATGCAGCTCCCATCATGGGAAAATATTTCGACATTCTCTGTATCCGCACTTTCCCCTCTTTAAAGAACAGGGAAGACGATTACAGCGAGCTGTACATCAACCAGTTCATCAAATACGCCGGTATACCGGTCGTGAGCCTTGAAAGCGCTACGCTCCACCCTTTGCAAAGCCTTACCGACATCATTACAATGACAGAAGTATTACAGAGCCAAAAACCAAAAACCAAAAATCGAAAACCAAAAATAGTGCTCACGTGGGCGCCGCATGTGAAGGCATTACCGCAGTGCGTGGCCAACAGCTTTTCGCAATGGGTAAACGCATGGGATGAAGCGGATTTTACCATTACCCATCCCGAAGATTATGAACTGGATCCACAGTTCACAAAGGGAGCAACCATAACCCACAACCAGCAAGAAGCATTGAAAGACGCTGATTTTGTATATGTGAAAAACTGGAGCACGTATGACGATTACGGAAAAATATATTGCAATGACCCGGAGTGGATGCTGACCAATGAAAAGCTGAGCTTAACGAGCAATGCAAAAGTAATGCACTGCCTTCCCGTAAGGCGCAACGTGGAGCTGAGCGACGAGATCCTCGACGGTCCCAACAGTATCATTACACAGCAGGCGGCCAACCGTGTGTGGGCGGCACAGGCTGTATTGTCGGAGATCCTGCAGCATCAATACTCATAACAGGATGAAGAAAGCTTACGTAATTAAAATAGGAGGCAACATCATTGATGATGAAGAAAAGCTTTCCGGCTTTCTCGGATCATTTGCTGCGCTTCGGTCCAACGCGGCTCTTGTATTGGTGCACGGCGGCGGAAAAACAGCCACCAAGCTGGCTGAGCGATCAGGTATCCAACAGCAACTGGTTGACGGCAGGAGGATCACCGATGCGGAAACACTGAAGATCGTTACGATGGTATATGCCGGTTATATCAATAAAAATATCGTGGCCCGATTGCAGGCAAATGGCTGCAATGCCTTCGGGCTGAGCGGTGCCGACGGTAACGCCGTTCTTGCTCATAAAAGAACCGTATCCGGCAATATTGATTACGGGTTTGCCGGAGATGTGGATGAGGTGAACGCAGGATTGCTTACCATGTTGCTGGAGCAAAATTTCACGGTAGTGCTCGCCCCTATTACGCATAATAAAAAAGGACAGCTCCTCAATACCAATGCCGATACCATCGCGCAGGAAACCGCCAGGGCATTATCCGCTTTTTATGAAGTAACACTTATCTACTCGTTCGAAAAAAGCGGGGTGCTGCTGGATGCCAGTGACGACAGCACAGTTATTACAAGCATAACTCCTGCGTCCTACCGGCAGCTAAAGTCGGAAAACAAAATATTTGCGGGTATGATACCCAAATTGGACAAAGCTTTTGCAGCGCTGAACAGCGGGGTAAAAAAAGTGATCATTGGAAAAGCAGAAGCCTTACAACATCTCATCGCCGGCAATGCAGGCACAACCATTACCAATGAGTGAAACCATCTCCATATTATCCGGAGAAGCCATTCAGTTATTAAAGCAACTGATCGCCACGCCTTCCTTTAGTAAGGAGGAAGATAAAACAGCCAGCCTGATCAGCCTGTTTTTTGCCAAAAAAGGGATGCCCTGTTTTTACATCGGCAATAATATATATGCTTCGAATCAATATTTTTCCGAAAGCAAACCCACCATCCTCCTCAACTCCCACCACGATACGGTAAAGCCGAATAAGGCCTATACGCTCAATCCCTTCAGCCCCGATGAAAGAGACGGTAAACTCTACGGCTTGGGAAGTAATGATGCAGGCGGGGCGCTGGTATCGCTGCTGGCTGCTTTTTTATTTTTTTATGACCGCCGCGATATGCGGTATAACCTGGTGTATGCTGCCAGCGCAGAAGAAGAAATTTCAGGTAAAAACGGTATAGAGCTGCTATTGGGGCACCCTTCTTTCAGTCCGCCTCAAAGACAATGGGCCTTTGCGCTGGTAGGCGAGCCCACACAAATGCAGATGGCTGTTGCCGAAAAGGGGCTGCTCGTACTGGACTGTATCGTAAACGGAGTGGCGGGCCATGCAGCGCGAGAAGAAGGTGAGAACGCCATCTATAAAGCCCTAAACGATATCAGTTGGTTCCGGTCTTTCCGATTTCCACGGGTATCCGATTTTCTTGGCCCGGTGAAGATGAGCGTAACCGTTATTGAAACAGAAAACAAAGCACATAACGTAGTGCCGCCGCAATGCAGCTTTGTAACCGATATACGGATAAATGAGCTGTACAGCTTCGAAGAAATACTCAACACCATTAAAAGTAATGTAAGCTGTACCGTGCAACCGCGAAGCCTGCGCCTGAGATCTTCTTCTATCGCTTTAGATCATCCTATCGTTAGGGCGGGGTTGGATATGGGGAGAACATGTTACGGATCGCCCACTACTTCCGACAAAGCATTGATCCCTTTCCCCGCTTTAAAGATCGGGCCGGGCGATTCGGCAAGAAGCCATATGGCAGATGAATACATATACACTGACGAGATAAGGGAGGGGATTGAGCTCTATGTGAAGATGCTGGAAAAGGTATTGTAGTTGCAGGTTACAAGTCGCAGGGACAGGCAGGTTGCAGGGGGCAAACACGTTTCCTGATAACATGTACTCTATAACTTGCAACACCGGTGATCTGGTTCAACCTTATAACCTTCATAACAAGGACTTTACTTGTGATATCAACCTTATTAGCTTCAATGATGAGGTAATAAGGTGGTTTAAGTAATGAGTTACTGGTTACCAAGGTAATAGGGTTTAGGGAATACAACCAGCCTTCTGGCACATCAAATTATTATTTATTAGCGCGGATGATCTTGTATATAAAAAATCTGAGGAGATACAAAACGTTAATATACCTTCCCCGAAACCTGTAACTTGCATCCTGTAACTCGAAACCTGTAACTCATACGCATGAAACTCTGGCAAAAAGATAATTCTTCGGTAAACGAATTGATTGAAAAATTTACCGTAGGCAGGGATAAGGAATTTGATCTGCTGCTGGCTCAATATGATGTGCAGGGATCTATAGCACATGTAAGGATGCTGAAAGAAGTGGGGCTGATGAATAAGCAGGACGCTGCTGATGCAGTGAAAGGACTGGAAGAAATATTGAAAGAAGTGCTGTCTGGAAAATTTGTGATAGAAGAAGGTATTGAAGACGTGCATTCGCAGGTGGAGTATCTGCTAACGCAACGTATCGGCGAAGCGGGTAAAAAAATACATAGCGGCAGAAGCAGAAACGACCAGGTGGCGGTGGACCTGAAACTATATCTCCGCGCTGAAGTGCTGGCGATAAAGAATGAAGTGAAGGAGTTATTCGATCTGCTCATCAGCCAGGGCGAAAAATTCAAAGACAAATTATTACCGGGGTATACGCATCTGCAGATCGCGATGCCTTCATCATTCGGACTATGGTTTGGAGCATATGCAGAGAGCTTAACCGATGATATGGAACTATTGGCTGCAGCATACCAGGTAGCCAATAAAAACCCGTTGGGCAGCGGCGCCGGCTATGGATCTTCCTTTCCACTCAACAGAACGTTAACGACTGAACTGTTGCAATTCGGCTCGCTGAACTACAATTCGGTATACGCACAAATGAGCCGGGGTAAAACAGAGAAGATAATTGCCATAGGTATCAGTGGCGTAGCGGCAACCTTAAGTAAACTGGCAATGGACGCCTGCCTGTATATGAATCAAAACTTCGGGTTCATCTCCTTCCCCAATGAACTGACAACCGGGAGCAGTATTATGCCCCACAAAAAAAACCCGGATGTATTTGAGCTGATACGCGGTAAATGCAACCGGATACAATCAGCACCCAATGAGCTGACGCTCCTTATCAACAATCTTCCTTCAGGTTATCACCGCGATATGCAGTTGACGAAGGAAATTTTGTTCCCGGCTATTGAGGAGCTGAAAGCCTGCATACAAATGGCAAGATTAATGCTGTCGAACATCAGCATTAAGGACAATATCCTGGATGATGAAAAATACAAATACCTGTTCAGCGTGGAAGCGGTGAATGAACTGGTCAATAAAGGCATTTCCTTCCGCGATGCTTACCGCCAGGTGGGCAACGATATTGACCAGGACAAATTCAATTTTGACTATAAAAAGCAACTACATCACACGCATGAAGGGAGCATTGGTAATTTGAGCAATGACGGTATTGTAGCGCAGATGGAAAAGGTGCTGGGGAAGTTTTAGCCTTTTGCACCCCAACTCAATAGCAAACAGAACCCTGAACGGAGCGTCGCAACAAAAGTTATATCGGAGTTCCTGAAGCTGGTTATACCATAAAAAAACACGAAGAGTAAAGTTGTATGGCAAACATATCAACTGCCCTCCGTGACCGGGTTGACTGATTAATAGGCGTACTTATTTATTTACAATGTTTGCACTTAGCGTAATGGGTGCAGGATTAGTATTAAACAGCTTAATATTGGTGAGGTTAACACTTACTGTCCCGTTTGCCACCGTAACGGTAGCTTTTTGCGTAACCCCCGCAGCAGGGTTTTGATACGTTTTTGCATCAAAAGAATAAAATGCATCGTTGTTTTGATAAACCGTCAACGACAGCTTTTTATCATTGTTGGTAGCGGTGAGATTATTGAAAGAAACTACATCATAAGAGCCGCCTGCTGTGGGTAGCAATTTTCCGCTAAAGAAAATATGTATGCAATACTTTGTGCCGAACCCGCCATATCCGTCAGGATTTATTTGGTAGCATGAGGTTATTTCATTATTTAAATCGAAATAAGAAATAGCGTTGGACACATATTTTGTTCCGTTGATCGAAAAATTATTTTCCGGCAAATTATTCCCCTCACCGTCGCCACCCCTGCCGTTGTTTTCGGAAGCTGATTTTTTACAGGCGCTTACCGCCATGAGTAATACTATCGGTAAATAAATTAAAAAGCGTTTCATGTTTACTGTTTCATTATGAGTAATGGATATATTTTTTGTCATTCTGCCTAAGCTTTGAGTGGAATACATTTTTAGCAGAACAAAAATGGCTCTAACCAACAGAATGGGAAATACTTAATTTATAGTAGTGTTATACGGAAAAGGGTTTCCAATCTTTTGAAGATTGGAAACCCTTCGGCTGAATACAAATACCCATCTACATAAAATTGAGTATTTCTATGCAGCACACTGCAGATTAGCTTTGGTTTCTAAATCATCAAAATATGAAAGAGAGCCTGCAATTATTAACTGTTTTTTTATGTCTTTGTATTGCTAATAACACTTTTTCACAGGTAGTTCGGCCTAAAGCCCCGGCAAACTCTGCCGCCAAACCGGTTCCTGCTACCGGCGCCACAACAATTTCGCCTTTCAGTAAAGGCACCTGGAACTTTGAAAACGAAACAAACATTGATTTCGACCACTATAAGTCCACTGATCTATCTAAGACTTCGAATCTTAGTATAGTCATAGATCCGAAATATTTTTTTACCGATCATATTGCCGTTGGTGTGGAAGCAAAAGCAACTACCTCTTCTTATAAAGAAGGCAGTGAGTATAGCAATGGACTCAGATCATACGATGCACGCCTAACCCTTACTTACGGAACCCGCATCAATAATAAAATAAACGTATTTGCTACCGTTGCGGCCGGGCCGGGACAGGACAGGTCGAGAATGAACGTCAGTGCAGGTGATGTTAGAACTCTCACAACAAAAAGGTTCGATATCAACGGTGCCGTTGGTGTACCTTTTTTATTGGAGCAGGGCGGTTTCTCTTATTTAACTCCCTTCGTAAAATATGATGCCGATCATAGCAAAGCCGGTGGTCACGATATACATTATAAAACTTTCGCTTTCGGATTAAAATTAGAAACCTATTTTAATGCAGCCAACCTTAAAAAAGCCGGTAATGCCGGCACAGACTTATCTAAAGATAAATATAGTCAGGGCAGCAGCATGCTGGAGTATAACAGCATGAGCAATCTAAGTTTTTCCAAAAAGGATGAGAAGCAATCGAATATTGTGTTTGTACCCGTTAAAACAAACCGGTTTAGCTTAGGTCTGGGCGGTTATTATTATTTTATTGATAATGTAGCAGGCGGCCTTAATATTGATATCAGCAGCAGCAGAAAAAAAGTCGGCAATAGTGACGATAGTAAATACAGCAGCTTCACAATTCAGCCGACTATTATGGCGAATGCGCCTGTAGAATCGGCACTGCACAATTTATTTATACTGGCCGGGTATGGCTTTGGGAAAGACAATTACAATGGCAGTAAGAGTACCCTTACCAACATTAGCGTAAGGGCCGGGTATAATCTCTTCCTTACAAAAAATATATCCCTCACTCCAAAACTGGGTTATCAGCAGGATAAGGAAAAAAGAATAAACGGCAGCAATAATGGCACTATTTATAAAAACTCCGGTTTTGCCGCCGAATTAGGCATACGTGCCTGGTTAAATTTTTTAAGTAAATAAGCGGCATATTGCTTTAGTTATCCCTGCTTTTGGTTGTGAAACGTGAAACGGTGGGCGCGAGATGCTCACCACTCACTTTTCACGTCTCACGAAAAAAATATATTCAATTTGCGGTACGCTCTTTCAACAATTAAAAGCTTTATTTACTTTTATCCAGGCATACATGACTATCATCTATCGTTATACGCCGATCCTTTTGCTGCTGCTTTTTTCCTTTACCGGGAAAACGCAAACCCGCCTCATTGATAGTCTTAAGCAATATATATTTCAGGCGAAAAATGATGAGCAGAAAATCGAAGCCATTTATGCACTTTGTAACGAATACAGAAGTATAAACAGGGATACACTTGACTATTATACCTTTTTAGCGAGGGAGCTTGCAGCCAATACCAATAATGAAAGATTAAAGCAAATGGCAGAGCTGGCTGTAGCCTGCGATTATGCCCGTTGGGGATGGTTGGACAGTACCATATATACCGCTGACCCCGTTATTGCAGCCAATAAGGTTACTAACCCGCAACAAAAAGATATTTATTTTAAAGCCTCCCGGCTTAAAGCAATGACTTATGCCGGGCGGTCGCGCTTCCAGGATGCGCTTACTATATTGTATAAAATAGTAAGCGAGGCAGAAACGTATAAAGACTCCCTTACATTGGGTGAAAACCTCAATTCAATAGGATCCATCGCGCTTGCACGGGGCAATAGCAGAGATGCGCTCACATGGCTGTCAAGAGCTTTAACAGCATGTTCAAATGATGAACGTTTTGACGGGATAAGGGCAGGTGTTTTTATCAACATGGCTGACGCCTGTCTTCAATCGGGTAAAACAGATGCTGCGGTACAGTACAGCGAAAAAGGAGTAGCGCTTTTTAAACAGGTTGAAAATCTCTCCAGCCTTGCGCTTGCGCTGCAAAAGCAGTCTTCTGTTTTTATTGCCGCCGGAAGGTTGGATGAAGCGGAACAGTCATTGAAGGAAATGATCGCTCTGCGAAAAGAAACAGGAGATGGCAATTTGTATGCGGACGACAATACCAGCCTGGCCGAGTTTTATGTACAGACAAACCAGGTTAAAAAGGCTATCCAGTTCTGTAAAGATGCACTGCTGGTCGGGGATGTTCATGCTCCGCTACCCGGTGATGAACAAAGTTACGCCAACGCCATTACTATAAGGTTAGGCTATTACCAGGTGCTTGCCAGGTGTTATAAAATGATGGAGGGTAATGCTGAGTATCAGCAAATGCTTGAGCAGATCATCATTGCCAAAGATTCACTCTATCAATATAACTCAGCGCAGGCCATAGCCGAATTGCAGACCCAATATGAAGTGCAGAAAAAAGAAAATACCATTATCCAGCAAAAGCTTGACATCACCCAAAAAAATAACCGGTTCTATGCTTTGCTTGGGATTGCCTTTTTTGCTTTGGTGATCGTGGGGATCATGTTTACGGGTTATCGCAAAAGGCAAAAGATAAAGCTGAATGTAATACTGGAAAAAGAAAAAAGCCTTGCAGCACAGTCCATAGCCAAAGCGGAAGAAAATGAGCGGAAGCGCATAGCAGCCGATCTGCATGATAACCTCGGCGCTTATGCCGCGTCTATTGTTTCCAACCTTGACTTTATTGAACCCATAGCAGGTAATTCACCGGGAAGTGTAGCCGTTCAGGAATTGCGCAACAATTCACAGGCAATCGTAGCCCAGCTAAATGATACGATATGGGCATTAAAGAAAGATGCGCTTTCCCTGACCGCCATCAGCGACCGTATTAAAATTTTTATCCAACGTATACAAAACAGCTATCCAACTGTTTCAATGAATGTTTCAGAGCAAATTGATGATGACAGGATGTTAAGCCCCTCTCATGCGTTTCATCTTTTTCGCATAGTGCAGGAAGCCATCAACAATGCGCTGAAGCATAGCAAGGGAACAAAAGTTGACGTAATCATCGCAAGCATGGCTTCAGACTGGAAGATCATAATTAGCGACGACGGGGCTGGACTAACACAGCGATCAAAAGATGGAAACGGGTTGATCAATATGAAAGAAAGAGCCAGAGAAACAGGATGGGATATAGAATGGCTGTTTAAACCCGGTAAGGGAACAAGCGTAATCATATCATCTACTACAAATTGATTATTGAAGCATAACCATATCATAACGAAATTGCGCATTATATGGAAAATGAACCGGTAATAATAGCGCTTGCAGAAGATAACGCGATCAACAGGAATACCTTCCTGCAGAAAATAAATGCGCTGCACAACTATAAGCTTTCATTTATAGCCAAAAATGGCAATGAATGCATGGAGGAGCTGAAAGGGCTGCCTTTTAAGGCATTGCCCCGGATCATTTTTATGGACATTGAAATGCCGGAATTGGATGGCATACAAACCATATCCCTCGCAAAGGGTTTATATCCGCAGATTCATTTTATTGTGCTGACGGTATTTGACGACGATGAAAAAATATTCGATGCCATCAAAGCCGGTGCATCGGGATACCTGCTGAAACATGAAAGCGCTGCTGCGTTGGAAGATGCAATAGTAAATGTATTACAATACCAGGGTGCCCCCATGAGCCCTGCCATTGCCCGAAAAGCACTTCAGCTATTAAGCCGATCAGGCAACGCAGAAACAAAAGCGGAAGCTAATTTACCCACTACTATCACCGAAAGAGAAAAAGAAATATTGCAGCAAATGGTAAACGGCTGGGATGCAAAACGGATCGCTTCTGCACTTAATCTGAGTGTACTCACAGTTCGTAAGCATATTGCCAACATATACGAAAAGCTGCACGTTAATTCCAAGGCACAGGTTATTAGCCTTGCACATAAAAATAATTGGGTATAAGAAAAGGTACCAGGCAGACTTAAATAAGTACTTTATTCCCTCTTCCTGTCTTTCACTCCTGACAAGGATCATTTAATGAGCTGGCGGAGATCATCGTCTCCTCCGCTAAAATAGGTATGTTTGCAATTATATATATAAATATATTAGATCATGAAATTCCGTATTGAAACGCCCGGGCATCGTGCCAGTCCTTCTTTAAAAGAATTCGTAACCAAAAAACTAGGCTCACTGGATAGATACTATAAAGATATCCAGGAAATTGAGGTAACCCTGCTCAACGAGGTGAAGGGAAACAAAGAAACAGTGATTTGCACGCTTAATATCCGTGTTCCGGGAAAAGATGAATACATCAAATCGAGATCCAATATTTTTGAGGATGCCGTTTTAAAGGCCCAGGAAGCGGCCAAAAGAAGGCTCCGCATCCGCAAAACACAGTTAGCATTAGCCAGGAAAAAGAAATCTCCCAACAGGAAGCTGATATAATTTGAAATTTCAAATTTGAGATTTCAAATTATATCAGGATAGCGGATTCAACCGTTCACGCCTCTCCTCTCACATTTCACTTCCCTCCAATGCACTGAATCCCCTATCTTCGCAGCGAAAATTCCACCCGCATGCAACAAAAGTATAAACGCATTTTACTCAAGCTATCCGGAGAATCACTTATCGGCACCAGCAACTTCGGATTGGACCCGGTGGTACTGAAACAATACGCACAGGAAATAAAAGCCGTTCATGATGCGGGAGTGGAAGTAGCTATAGTGATCGGGGGCGGTAATATTTACAGGGGAATGAACGAGGCAGAAACAGGGATAGAAAGGGCGCACGGAGATTATATGGGCATGCTGGCCACTGTTATAAACGGTATGGCGCTGCAGGCATCACTGGAAAAAGAAGGACTGTATACCCGCCTGCTGAGCGCTATTAAAATGGAGCAAATTGCAGAACCCTATATCCGCAGGAGAGCCATCCGCCATCTCGAAAAAAAGAGGATCGTAATATTCGGCGCCGGTACCGGTAATCCTTACTTCACTACAGATACCGCCGGCTCCTTACGCGCCATAGAAATAAAAGCGGATGTAATTTTAAAGGGAACAAGGGTGGACGGCATCTATACTGCCGACCCCGAAAAAAATCCTTTGGCAACCAAATATGAAACGATCAGTTTCAGGGAGTGCATAGATAAAAACCTGAAGGTTATGGATATGACAGCCTTTACACTTTGCATGGAAAACAAATTGCCCATTATTGTTTTTGATATGAATAAGACCGGCAACCTACTCCATGTGGTGAAAGGTGAAAAAGTGGGCACTTTGGTTCACTGATCTTATGTAGCGATCCGGTAGTTAGTGCATTTTTAGCTGAACAGGTACTGCACCTCTTCCTGGGTAAGCGATTTTACAAAGCTTTCATCGACAGAGATCAGGTCTTCAGAAAGTTTCTTTTTCTTTTGCTGTAAGCCGAGGATCTTTTCTTCAATCGTATCCTTGCAGATCATTTTGTAGGCAAATACATTTTTGGTTTGCCCGATGCGATGAGTGCGGTCTATTGCCTGCGTTTCCACTGCGGTATTCCACCAGGGGTCAAATAAAAATACATAATCGGCAGCCGTAAGCGTAAGCCCGGTATTGCCTGCTTTAAGGCTGATCAAAAACAGGTTCACCTTATTGTCTGCATCCTGAAAGTTATTTACCATCTCCGCTCTTTTGGCAGGCGGGGTCTGCCCATCGAAATGATAAAAAGAAATTTTTCTCTTTTTACATTCCGCTGCCAGCAAATCCAGCATAGTGCTGAACTGAGAAAAAACAAGCGCTTTATGATCAACTAAAACATTTGCCAGCTCATGCATCAACACGTCTGTTTTTACCGATTCGGTACAGCCCTGCGCTTCTTCATCCCGCAAAAGTAATGGAGAGCTGCATACCTGCCTTAGTTTTGTCATGCCCTGTAAAACAGACAGCTTGCTTTTGGCAAACCCGCTCTTTTCGATCTCTAAAAAAACACTGCTTCTCGTTTGCTGGAGTATCTCCTCGTAAACTATCCTTTGCACTCCATCCATTTTACACCATAAAACCGATTCGGTTTTATCGGGCAGGTCGGCCGCCACCTGCTCTTTGGTGCGGCGCAGGATGAAGGGAGTGGTAAGCCTTTTCAGAATGGCCGTTTTTTCCGCATCCTGGCTATTATCTATAGGATCGGCATATTCTCTTTTAAAAAATTCACGGCTGCCAAACAGACCGGGCAATGCAAAGTTGAGCTGTGTGTACAGGTCGAACGTATTGTTGACCACCGGGGTACCGCTCAGGGCTAAACGAAATCCGGCACGCAGCTTCATTACTGCCTGGGCGATCTGCGTAGCCGGGTTCTTGATATTATGGCTTTCATCTATCACTGCAACACCATAAGTTTGTTCGCTGATCAGCTCCACGTCGCTGCGCATGATATGATAAGTTGTAATAATGATTTTCAGCTCCGGATCGGTTAACAGCTCTTTCTGGCGGGAAACGCCATGATAAACCAGGGTTTGCACACCGGGAGCAAAGCGTTCCAGTTCCTGCTGCCAGTTATACACCAGCGAAGCCGGGCAGATCACAATATTTTTATACCCCGGCTTATGATCCATGAAATAAACCATTGCGCAAATAGCCTGCAGCGTTTTACCCAACCCCATATCATCTGCCAGGCAGGCGCCCGCCCCAATTTCGTTCAGCAACAGCATCCATTCGTACCCTTTTTGCTGATAGGGGCGGAGTGTGGCATTCACCGATCCCGGCAGCGCATATAAATGCTCATGGTCCAATTGCCATTGCTTCCATTTATTCCACCAATTGTTCTGAATGGACTGCTTCAGTTCGGAACTTGCTTCTTCGGTATAGGTTTCCGTTACGGCCATCCACCGGAGCAGCTCGATAGTATTATCCTTTACCTTGCCATGCTTCAGTACCGATGCGTATTGTGCCAGCCACTCGTCACTGAGCAATCCCAGCGAACCGTCTTTTAACAACACCGCTTTTTGACCCGCCAGCAACATGCGCTGCAATTCATTCAGCGGTACTTTTTCCTCTCCAAAACGTAATTCCATCTCATATATCACCCGGTGCTCAGATTCACTTACAGGCTTCATAACCGTTTGGGCGGCATGCCCGGAATACCGGAAATGCTTCAGCATATCCATACCTGCGATCTCAATATTCATCTGAAGCAGTTGCTGATAGGCTTTGGCAAACCAACGCTTCTTTTGCGCATTGGCAAAAGACAGGTAATAATAACCGTTACGCTGGCTGGCAAAATCAGGATGGAGGCCAACCAGGATCTTTAAAAAGCGTTCTTCCGCTTCCTTATTCCTCTTCACTACCCGAACCGAACCCTCCACCCGTATTTCAAACTCCTCTTTCCAGGGGCCTTCCGCTACATGACCATCATATAGCCATTGAGGGGTGAGCATCAGGAATGCATTGTTCAATTCACTCAGCATAAGCCGGTTAACAGGAACCACTTCCAACTCCTGCCTGGAAAAACAATTGTTGCGGTTCACTTTGTATTTCTCTTCTAACGGTGCAAGCACATGTGCCGCGAATAAATCCGGGTCTTCTGCATACTGCCCGGGATTGATATGCTGTAACTCCTCAAGGGTAAGGTAATCTGCATAAGAAAGGACAAAATATTCATTTTTGCTTTCAAGCAGAAAATGAGTGCGAGTGAATATTTCAAGCGGATAGGAATCGTCGTGTATCTTAACTTTGATCTCAAGCCGAAGTTTCTCTCCGCTCTGCATTACCTCAAAGTCGAGCCGGGGTTTGAAGCTGCTGAAGTTGCATGGCGCTGTTAACAATGCCTTCCTGCCCGGCTGCTGCTTTTGGTGATACCATTTGATCAATGGATAGTAAGGCTGAAAAGAATCAAGCAGCTTATACCAGTATTTGATATAATGACGCTGCAAAAAAACATGTAGCGCTTCATCATTTCTTTTTAAATCAAAGGCTTTCTTAAATGCTGCGCCCGCTTCGGCCAGGGATTCTTCACAACAATCCATCAGGATATCACGCATGGGCTTTGGAGCATCCTTAAATGTTTTTCTGACCAATGACCAGCTTAAAAGATCAGCAGTATAATTTATATCCTTTTCTTTTTTCTCTATTTTCAACAAGCTCAACGCGGTCCTGCCTTTTGCTATCTGTAAAGGGGAAAGCAGGATGACAGGTAACGAAGACGATCTCATTGCACATTGATTTTATTTGAACGGCTGCAAAAATAACAGGAATCTTTTCTAATGCCAGCACTAAACAAAGCAAAGCCGGTAGATTTTCTCTTTAACTTTGCAACTGCTGGTAAATTAAACCGGGATACCGTCATGAAAAAGGAAATAGCTGATATTCGTCTCAATTATTCAAAAAACGTATTGCTGGAATCCGGAGTAGAAAAAGATCCCATCAGGCAGTTTAACAAATGGTGGCAGGAAGCCATACGCTCAGAGATTGACGAGGTAAATGCGATGACACTTGCCACAGCTTCGCCCGACGGTATTCCTTCTGCACGGGTCGTTTTATTAAAAGATTTTTCCGGTAAAGGTTTCCTTTTCTTTACCAATTATGAAAGCTTTAAAGCACAGCAACTGGAAAGCAACCCCAAAGCCTGCGTGGTCTTTTTCTGGAAAGAACTGGAAAGGCAGGTAAGGATCACGGGATTGGTACAAAGAGCCGACCCGGAAGAAAGTGACACTTATTTTAACTCACGCCCCGAAGAAAGTCGCATCGGCGCCCTTACCTCACCGCAAAGCAGGGTAATAGAAAGCAGGGAATGGATAGATGAACAGTTTGAGAAAAATAAAAGCATGCTTGCAGGTAAGCCGATCAAACGGCCCGACTACTGGGGAGGATATGTTGTACGACCGGTGATCATGGAGTTCTGGCAGGGCCGCCCGGGCCGCCTGCACGACCGGCTGCAGTACACCCTGCAACAAGACAACGAATGGAAAATAGAACGGCTTGCACCTTAGAGGTCTCAGGTATGAATGTCCTATCTGCAGACTTCCAAACTAAAAACCACAAACTTCAAACTTCCAAACTTACCGTGTTATTACTCCGGCTTTTTCTTTACGCTTTTTGCTTTGGAAGGTTTAGCTGGCCGGCTTTTGCCAAATGAGCCCTGTGCTATCTTGCCTTTCTTTGTTTTTTTATCACCTCTTCCCATAGTACTTAAGTTTATTGATTTGAATAATTAGCTGTCTATCGCATACAAAACAAAAAAGCAAGATACATAATGTATCCTGCTTGTAATGATCTTTAGTTCCGAATTACAGCTTTGCAGATAATTCTTTACCAGCTTTAAAGCGGGCAACTTTCTTAGCTTTAATTTTAATAACAGCGCCAGTTTGCGGGTTACGGCCATTACGTGCAGCACGTTTGGAAACAGAGAAAGTACCGAAGCCAACAAGCGTTACTTTACCACCACCTTTCAGCGTTTTGGTAACCGCTTCAATAAAAGAATCCAACGCTTCGTTAGCCTGGGTTTTTGTAATGGCAGCATCATCTGCAATCTTTGCGATTAATTCAGCTTTGTTCATGATAGAGCGTTTTA
>CAZREP010000120.1:0-15819 GCA_964599035.1 uncultured Terrimonas sp.
GGATTTGATAATACGATCAGGTGGAGGCAGTGTGATCAATATCAGCTCTATGATGGGGATGTTTGCTCCCATATATTCCAACTACGAGGGTATACCGGGCATGGGTGATATCGCACCGGATTACTGTTTCCATAATGCAGGATTGATCATGCTTACCCGTTTCATGACCAAGACGCATGCGGGGAAAAATATCCGTTTTAACTGTATCAGCCCCGGTGGATTGTTCAATAATCAGCCTGAGAAATTTGTAGAAAATTATTCTAAAAGAGTACCGTTGGGCAGAATGGCCAACAACGATGACATTAAAGGGTTGATCGTTTTATTGTCTTCTGATGCGGGGTCGTATATCAATGGAGAGAATATTTTAATTGATGGCGGATTGTATGCGTGAGATAAGGTGTGGAGTTTTGGGTTTTTAGTTTCGGGTTTGAGGGTTGCAGGTAACACGAGTTCAGTTTTCACCATTCACTATTTACAACCTGTTGATGGCTTATAGGCCATACCAATACCTCCCGGTCAACGTGAAAAATCGAGCAGGTAAGTGAATAAATTCGTTTCCGGGAAGAGCTGCAGTTTTTTTCTCAGCCGGTAGCGGCTTATTTCCACACCTCTTACCGAAATATTCATGAGCTGGGCCATTTCTTTCGTACTCAGATTCATGCGCAGGTAAGCGCACAGCTTTAATTCATTTGGAGTGAGATTGGGATGCCTGGCCTTTAATGCCACAAAAAAATCATTGTGAGTCTTATCAAAATGAATGGTAAAATGCTCCCAGTCTTCATCCATCTTATCATCCTCACCTAAGGTTTTGATCAGCTTTTTCAGGGCATCCAGCGACTTTTCATCTTCCGTTATTTTGGTAAGACGAAGCAGTTCATCTTTTACCCTGGTGATCAGCTCTCCCTTTTTTACGAGGTGCATCGTGGCAGATGCCATTTCTTTGTTCTTATGTTGGATCTCTGCCTCCAGCTTTTCGTTGCGGAGCTTCACAATTTCTTTTTCATTCTTTTCCAACTCAAGCTGATGCAGGCTGCGTAATTGTTTCTGCCGTTCTTCGTATCGTTGCTGCTGCCGGAGGAATTTTTGTTTTTGCCAGCGGTAAACCATATACAACCCGTACAGCAAAAAGCAGGCATACAGGCCATAGGCCCACCAGGTGAGGTACCAGGGAGGGAGAATGCTTACGGAATAAATGTATGCTTGTGATTCGCTTCCGAGGTTGTTACGCGACCGTATCATAAACTGGTAGGTGCCCGGGGGCAGGAACAGGTAATCTCTTTCCGTTCTGCTGTTCCATTCCGACCATTTGTTATCGTATCCCTTTAAAAAGCAACTGTATTCAATATTGGGCTGTTGCTCATAGAGCGGAGATGAAAATTCAAAGTGCAATGAATTCCATTGGTATGGAACAACAGGCTTAACCTGTTGCTGCTGTACCTCATTCACATTCCTGAAATAGCCGTTGAACAGGAGACTGTCTGTTGTACCCGAAGCCACCGCTTTCCGCAATTGCACCTGCAAAGCGGGGTGGTTGCGTTTATACCAGGCATAGTTGATGTGGAAATATCCTTTCTCTGAGCCGATGAAAATATTGTGTTCATCTACGGGGTATACCTGTTCAAACCCACTTACCAGCTTCCGGTTGAGCTCACTGATATAAATAATAGCCGGCTTGCTGCCGGAATAATCCACCACGCCAAGGTTTTTATCGAATACGAACCATATATTCCCCGATGGATCTTCCTTCAGGTAACGTACAATGGTTTCCCCGAAAATAGATCTGAAATAGGCAGAAGGCTCAAACCGGTCAGCCTGTTCGTCATATTCGTATATGCCGTTTTCGGTAGCAACAACAATGCGGTCTTTGATCTTAAAAAGATAATTGCCATTGGTAGCTGATTCCAGCCCGTGTTTTCTCCCGTATTCTTCTGCCAGGGGTTTGCCATTGTCTTGCATCCGTATACGATATATCCCTTTATAGGGATGTGAAACCCATATATCGTTATTAGATACGGTAACAAACCGGGCCGATTCAAAGTTTGCATCGATATGTTCCTTGCTGAATTGCCCGTTTTGATAATGATAAAACCGGATCCCGTAATAAGTGCCGGCGATCATCATAGGAGAGGGCTGCACATTGCCAAGGGGTAAAAATGTCCAGAAGCCGCTGGTGCTGTCTATGTGAACCGCTTTGCTGCCTTGTACCTCAAAGAAGCCTTCGTGGTGTCCTACCAGCAATTTGCCGTTCACTTCAGACAGGTTCCATACCTGGCCCTTGGTATTTTCGACCAGCCTGAAATTTCCCTTTACAAAGCTCAGATCTTCCTCCTGGTGCAGGGGAGCATAATATAAGCCGTTGGTAGTGGCTATATACAGGTTGTTTTTATAGATAATAGAAGAATATCCTGCCCCTTCATTTTGAATATCGGGAAAGATGTGCTTGATGGCGCTGCTGTAAGCTATAAAGTCAATGCCCTGGTCGAGCCCAAGCCAGAGATTTTTGTGGCTGTCGGTAAAAACGCTCAGCACGTTATTGTTTTGCAGCCCCTCTGTATGTGAAAATTGCTGTACCTGGTTCCCCTTCTTATCTATTATAATGCAGCCCTTTCTGGTAGTAGCGAGTGCAAAATGATCTTCATTGACAGGTGTGGCACTATAAATATGATAGCCTGCAATATCCCCGAGTGCCGGCGAATAAAACCGGGTAAGATGGTTGCGGACATACAGATACATGCCATCCTTAAGGCTGGTTATAAAAATACTGTCCTTTCCTGCAGGCAGCACGGCGGTAACGAGGAAACCGGGAGGCAGCGCTTCCGGATCGACTATGGGAATCCATTCATCCTTATTGAATTTAAGCAGTCCCTTTTGAAAATCCTGGGCTATGAGCGCATCTTCAGCGGCGCCCATGAACAACCAGTTGGCGGCAGGATATACCGTGATGGCATTCCCTGAAAACTGTAATATTTCCCGGCTTGTACGAAAAAAGATTTGACCGTTCCTGCATACAATATCCCACACATCGGCAAAAGACCGGTTTTTTTCAGGAATAAGGTTTTTTAAGGAGTGATAAACAAGGGTGCCTTCCGGTTCGGGTGAGAAATAGCCGATTTCATCCTGCCCGCCGGTATATATTTTATTGTCGGTACCAATAGCCACTGAGCGAACAATAGTTTTATTGGGCAGGGGATAAAGCTTCCAGTAGGTTCCATCGAAGCTCAGTAGCCCCTCGTTATTGGCAAAATAGAGCAGTCCGTTCACGTCCTGGCAGATGTCCCAGTTTTGGGTGCCGGCTTTATAGGATTGTTTGGGATAATTAATGATCTCGGGCAACCCAATGGTGTTTTGGGAAACGGCCCATACGGATAGCTGCAAGCAAAAAATCAGTGCAATCGTTTGCTTCATAACTAGGAAAGTTAAAACTAAGTTAATCAAAAAACACTTAGATGTAGTATTGAAGTGGAGTTTAAGCAGGAGTTGAGGTTTTTGATGTAGTGATGATGTAGTGAAAAAATCGGTCTCGCGTACCGAGGGGGCTAATTTTAGCCTGTTTTTTAAAGGTACTAAACGCTAAAACACTTGCATATGAATTCAGGCTTTTCCTCCGCTCTTCGCTCGTTCAGGAATATTGCGATTATCTGTAAGACTTAAAGCTGCCGTATGATCAGGTATATAATATTGTGGATATCAGTAGCCCTGTTTGTTGATCTGCAGGCGCAGCACCGGCAATTGGTCTGGGCAGATGAGTTTAATTATACGGGCTTACCGGATAGTTCCAAATGGGGCTATGATACCGGCGGGCATGGCTGGGGCAATAATGAGCTGCAATATTATACTGCCAAAAGGGAAAAGAACGCCCGGGTAGGCAATGGCGTATTGAGCATAAATGTGCTTAGGGAGAATTATAAAGGGTCAAAGTTTACTTCTGCAAGGCTGGTCACTAAAAATAAAGGCGACTGGAAATATGGCCGGCTGGAGATCCGGGCAAAACTGCCCAAAGGATTGGGGCTATGGCCTGCCATATGGATGCTGCCTACAGATTGGGAATATGGCGATTGGCCACAGAGCGGGGAGATAGATATTATGGAACATGTAGGGTATTTGCCCGATTCGGTATTTGGAACAGTGCATACGGGAGCCTATAATCATACCATCGGCACTCAAAAAACCAAACGCACATTCAGGGAAGACCTCGCGTCGGTATTTCATGTGTATACGCTGGAATGGGATGAAGATGGCATCCGGATATTCATTGACAAAGAGCAATATTTTGAATTCACCAATGAAAAACGGAGCAGCAGGGAATGGCCCTTCGACAAGCGCTTCCACCTGCTCCTGAATGTGGCGGTGGGAGGTAACTGGGGAGGAAAGATGGGGGTTGATGAATCTGTTTTTCCTCAATCCATGGAGGTGGATTATGTGCGGGTTTATCAGTGAGTGACGGCGTGATGCCTGCCAACGGAGCGTGTTTTTTGCCCGGGCGGCTCAAACATTTATGTATATCTATTTCTTAAATAAAAAACCAACAACATGAGGCTTGCAAAACTAACGCTACAGTTAGCAAGGTTTCTATTCCTTGCATGGATGCTGCTCGGCGGCACCTTTGTATTTTCACAGCAACGAAAGCTCTCCGGCAAAGTCACCAACAGTATGGGTGGTCAGCCGGTTCCGGGAGCCACCATCACTATTAAAGGATCCAATATTGCTGTTGTATCAGATGCAGAAGGGATGTTTTCCATCACGGTGCCCAACGACAATGCTGTGCTGGTGATCTCTTCTGTAGGCTTTGATAATCTTGAGATCCCGGTGGAAGGGAAAGCGATCATCGATGCAGCGCTTACCGAAAGGCTGTCCTCTCTGGATGAAATTGTAGTAACGGGGTATTCCGCGCAGCGGAAGAAAGACCTTACCGGCGCTGTTGCCGTAGTGAATATGGATCAGTTGAAATCCCAGCCGGTGGCGAGCCCTGTAGAGGCGTTGCAGGGAAAGGCAACCGGTGTGCAGATCATCAACGATGGATCGCCGGGCTCCACTCCGCAGATCCGCATACGCGGGTTCAGCACCATTAATAATAATGACCCGTTGTTTGTTATTGACGGGATGCCTTACCAGGGAAAATTAAGCTGGTTAAATTCAAATGATATAGAAAGCATGCAGGTATTGAAAGATGCTTCTGCAGCCTCTATCTATGGTTCGAGGGCGAATAACGGAGTGGTTATCATTACTACCAAAAAAGGACGCACCGGACCTCCCAAAGTAACATTAGATGCCTACTATGGCGTGCAGGCTCCCAACAGGAGCACCTTTCCCAAATACTTAACCCCCATGCAGTTTGCAGAGTATTTGTACACGGCATTTGAAAATCATGGGGAAACACCCGGGCTTACCAGCACTACCGGTTATAACTACGGCAGCGATCCCGCTACGCCCACATTGCCTGAATATCTTCTGGCAGGCTCAGTAATGGGACAGGCGGTTACAGCAGCGGATGCCGATCTTGCTAAATACCGCTATACACAGGATGCTTCCACCTTTTACCAGATCACAAAAGCCAACAAGGAGGGAACCGATTGGTTTAGAACGATCACTCATAATGCCCCCATTCAAAATTATCAGCTCACCGTTTCGGGAGGAGGTGAAAATTCATCCTATGTTATCAGCGGTGGGTACCTCGATCAGGAAGGAACGATCAGGTATACGGGCTTCCGGCGTTATGGAGTAAGAGCCAACTCCAATTTTACAGGACTTAACGGACACCTCACCATTGGTGAGAATATGCAATACTCCTATAACCGCAACCAGGGCTTTGCAACGAACGTTAATACCGCCGGGGATTATCAGGGAGAAGGCTCCCCGATCGGCTGGGCTTACCGCCAGCAAACCATTGTTCCGGTTTACGATATCATGGGCAACTTCGCAGGCTCAAAGGGCAGCCTGTTGGGAAATGCGGAAAACCCGCTTGCCGTACTTTACAGGAACAAGGATAATGTTGGAACAGACAACCAGTTTTTTGGAAGTGCCTTTGCCGATCTGAAAATAATCAAAGGGCTTAATTTGAAATCCACCTTTGGGGTGCTGTATCACAATTATACCTCGTTGGGGATCACTTATCCTAATCCCGAATTTTCGGAAGGCAGCTATTCCAACAACCCCATGTCTGAGGCGGAAGGGTATACCGCCGACTGGACCTGGACGAATACATTAACCTACAAGCATAAATTCAATGATGTTCATGATCTTACCGTAATGGTGGGTACGGAAGCAATAAAAGATAAGTGGCGGTTTGTAAGCGGAACAGGAAACGGGTTCTTTGTATTCGGTAATTTGAACTACTATTATATCAACGCTGCCACTACCAATATTTCGGCTTCGAGCCTGGGTGGAATGAGCACTTTATATTCTCTTTTTGGACGGCTCGATTATTCATTTAAGGACAGGTACCTGTTGTCTGCCACATTAAGAAGAGATGGTTCATCTGTATTTGCCCCCGCAAATTTATATGGTAGCTTTCCTGCCGTGAGCGCTGCATGGAGAGTTTCTGACGAAGCATTTCTGGCAGATGCTTCCTGGATCGACGAGCTGAAGCTGAGGCTGGGCTATGGAGAAACCGGCAACCAGTCAATCCCGTCTTTTCAGTATTTAAGGCAGTTCCAGCAATCTGTTTCATTATCTTCTTATCCGCTTAACGGCACGTCCCTGTCAAGTGGTATCTGGAACAATAGTTACGATAATGAAAATGTTAAATGGGAAGCTTTGAAGTCATGGAATGCAGGGTTGGACTTTACCTTGTTCGATAACCAGTTCGATGGTGCTATTGATGTATATAACAGAAAAACAACCGACATGCTATACCCCGTTCCGCAACCAGCCCAGGCTGTTGGCGGCGGAGAGTCGCCGTACGTTAATATCGGCACCATGAGCAACAAAGGGGTTGAGTTTTCATTAAACTACCATTACTACGGCGCATCGAGAGCGAATGAGGATGCTTTCAACTTTGATATTGGAGCTAATTTCTCAAGGAATATCAACAAAATATTGCTGCTTGCTCCTACGGTTACCAATCAGGTATACGGGGGGATCAGATCGCTCCAGACCTCCATATTAATGTCTGGACAACCGTTAGGTGCTTTTTATGGATATGAGCTAACCGGCATATATAAAAGCGAGGATGACATTGCCAATACGCCTCACTACGACGGGGCCCGTGTAGGAGGTCCAAAGTATGCAGATATATCCGGTCCCGACGGGAAACCGGATAACGTAGTGGACGCATTCGACAGAACCATTATCGGCAGCCCGCATCCTAAGTTTCTCTACTCGTTCAGTGTAAATGCACGGTATAATCATTTTGATCTTTTTATGTTCTTTAACGGGTCTTATGGTAACCAGATCTTTGACGTAACCAGGTACTATACGGATTTTAACGCTTTTGACGGAGCCATCAGCACAAGAGTGCTGGATGCATGGAGCCCCACTAATCCGAATGGCACATTTCCCTCACCCATTAGAAAACCATCAGACTATGAATTAGCTTCCAACAGCTATTATGTTCAGGGCGGCAGCTATTTCAGAATGAAGAATCTTCAGATCGGGTATAATTTTCATTTTAATCAAAGTGAGTGGAAGAACATGATCTCTGCAATGCGGATTTACGTAAGCGGGACCAACTTATTTACGATCACTGAATATTCGGGACTGGATCCGGAAGTAACTCAGTTTTCAAGTGATTTTAGCGCGCCGGGTGTTGACCTGGGGATGTATCCTGCTTCCCGTCAGTTTTTACTCGGGTTGAATGTTACTTTCTAAACTGTTTACTTTAATCAAATTAAATCATGTTATGAAGAAGATATATTTTGTATTTATGACAGGCTTGGGATTACTTGCAGGCTCCTGCTCCAGAAGCTTCCTGGAAACGCAGCCGCAGGCTACCATTTCTACAAACGAGCTTGCCACACCCAAGGGTGTTGAATCGTTGTTAATAGGCGCGTATGGTTTAATGAATGGCAATATCAGCGGAACCTGGGGAAACTATTCTTCCGCACCAAGCCAGTGGTTATTTGGAGAAGTAGCGGGAGATAATGCGCATAAAGGCAGTACCAGTGGAGACCAAAGCACGATGAATGCCATAGAACTGCATAGTCCCAACAGCGCTAATGATCAGTTGCCGGCTATGTGGACCAATTACTTTGAAGGTGTATTGCGCTGCAATAACACGTTGTCTCTTTTAAGCCAGGTTCAGGCAGGTACCGATGTGTCGAATAAATTTGATGATACCCGTGCAAAGCAAATTGAAGCGGAAGCCCGTACGCTCAGAGCACACTATTATTTCTTTTTGAAGCGGGTATTCGGAAATGTTCCCTACATCGATGAGTCCATGTCAACAGCAGATGCGCTGAGTGTAAAAAATGATGCAGAGATCTATCCCAAAATTGAAGCAGATCTTCAGTTTGCGATAGATAACCTGGATTATGCCAGGCCTTTAGGTGAAGTGGGGCGTGTGGATAAATTGGTAGCTGAGGCCTATCTGGGGAAAGTTTACCTGTACCAGAAAAAATATCCCGAGGCATTACCGCTTTTCAAGGATGTTATTGAACATAAAAGTAAGCTCACTGATATGGATTTCAGGAATAATTTTACCATTGCGGGTGAAGATGGCCCTGAAGCTATTTTTGTGGACAAAAATATTATCAATCCCGATGGCGGTGGCGATAATGGCAATGTTGGAGACATGCTATCGGGCTTTTACGGATCGGCTCCCGTAAGTTGCTGCGGGTTTTTTCTCCCTTCCGTTGATTTGGTAAATTCATTTAAAGTAGATGCGAATGGATTACCTTACCTGGACGGCTCTTATCGTGATGATCCCTATAAATCTGATTTGGGATTAGTGGGCGCGGCCAAGGATAATTATGAAGTAGATCAAACCATTGCATTTGATCCCCGTGTTGACTATACAGTTGGAAGAAGGGGAGTGCCTTTCAGGGATTGGGGTATTTTTCCCGGCGACGCGTGGATCCGTGATCCCGCCTCGGGTGGACCGTTTGTTTCAAAAAAGCAGATGCTTGATAAATCGGAATGGGGAGGGAATACGGTGTCGGGCGGAGAATACATAACAGCGCTTGATGTTAATATCATTCGCCTGGCGGATGTGTACCTGATGGCAGCCGAGTGCGCTGTTGAAACAGATGATCTGCCGTATGCTTTGGATCGTGTTAACGATGTTAGAAATCGTGCCGCTAAACTACCTCCGTTAATGGTCAATGGTACCCACGCTGCCAGGTACAGCGTAAAACCCTATCCTTCATTTGCCAATGCAGAGTATGCCCGCGATGCGGTTCGCTTTGAACGTAGGCTGGAGCTGGCGCTGGAAGGCCAGCGCTTCTTTGACCTGGTGCGTTGGGGAACTGCAAAAACGGTGCTGGAAAGTTATATGGATTTCGAAAAGCAGTTCGTGTCTGCATCAGCAACGATTAATTTTAACCCGGACAGGGATAATATTTTTCCCATTCCACAGCAGGAATTAGACAGGGCGCCGGGCGTGCTGAAGCAAAACCAGGGATATTAGAGGTTCTGACCACGGAATGAATGCAGGACGCATAAGCTTATACAAGGAATTACCCCGTGCAGGCAATGAGGAGCTGATACAGGAAGAAAGGAGCCAGTAGCCGTAATAGCACCATACATCTTTTTTCTGTCTATGCCACGGATTCCAGCACCTGATTGAGCTGCGGTACTACTGTAACTTCAGCAACAGAACCTTGATATATTATGCAAATGAAGCCGCCAGCCGGCTCATAGTTGTTGACGATAAGTGGACTATAGCGGCGTTCACATGGCAATACAGATAATCGAAGCGCACCGGTAAACGACCGTACATCCCTGCCAGCCAAGCAGGCTGGGTTTACCGGCGTGCTTTTGTCTTCCTTTTGCAAAAGGAAGAAGAATAAAAAATCAGGAAATCAAAAATCTAAAACGACAAGTAACAAAGTTGAAGCTAACTCAAAAGGAGATCGCTGATGTTTTTTCAACAGTATCATTATCAGCACCTTCCCGGGAAGTTGTACAGAATGCACGAATGTACACGAAGGTATTAGTGTAGATTGGTGTTTTCGTGGCTATCCTTGGTTTTGTTCATATGCACTGCCTCTTTGTATTAAAAAATTCAATCCCTGTAATTCAATGCCGGTTTTCTGTTGCCCAGCAGTGCTTCGTATTTATAATTCCCTTTTGCAGATTTAAATTCTTCAGTGGCTTTTGTAATGATACCCGGGTCGGCATATAGATCAATTGCCGTCATTGCCATTGTTTTAGCGGCTACCATCATTCCTTTTATACCAATATCAGTTCCCCCTGCCGCCACTGCCTGCCAGCTATGTGCGGGTGTGCCGGGTACCCAGGTAGCTGCCTGTATGCCAACAGTAGGCACAGCATAGCTCACATCACCCACATCAGTTGAACCGCCTCCTGCATCAGGCGTTGCTTTGAGTGGTTTTACTTTAGCGGCATTTTCAATAGCCGGCGCTTTAAATGTAAAAGACGATCGTATTTTTTCAGCAAATTCAATTTCGGCCGGCGTATATACTACACCTCCTGTTCTGTCGAGGTTTTTCTGCATCACTTCCGCCAGCGTTTTATTCAGCAGCAGATCATGTGTGCCACCGATCACTTCGTATTCCATTGTTGTTTCTGTGCCAAGTGCAGCACCCTGCGCGGCTTTTACTATTCTTTCAAAAATCACTTTTACCTCTTCTTTTCGGGGATGGCGAACATAATAGTATACTTCGGCAAAATCGGGAACTATATTTGGCGCTTTGCCTCCATTGGTAATTATATAATGTAGCCGTGCTTCCTGCGGCATATGTTCACGCATCATATTAGCCATCACATTCAGCGCTTCCACCGCATCTAATGAAGAGCGCCCTTTATCGGGAGCGCCTGATGCATGCGCTGCAATGCCTTTAAAACGGAACTTGGCAGATTTGTTTGCAAGGGCGCTCGTCATGGTTACTTCGTTATCATCTGCCGGGTGCCAGTGAATAACAGCATCCACATCATTAAACAATCCTGCACGAACCATATATACTTTCCCGCTCCCGCCTTCCTCAGCAGGGCAGCCAAATACTTTTATCGTTCCGCCGATCTTTTTTTCTTCTATTAATTTTTTAATGGCGATGCCTGCGGCAATAGAAGCCGTACCAAATAAATGGTGCCCGCATGCATGTCCTGCATTTTTGCCATCGACAGCTTTTTTCTCAGGAATGGCTTCCTGCGACATGCCGGGCAATGCATCGTATTCCGCGAGAATGCCAATTACCGGTTTGCCGGTTCCGTAAGTGGCTACAAATGCGGTCGGGATCTCCGCTACACCGGTATCAACGGAAAAACCGTTGTCTTTTAATGTTTGCCGGTGTAATGCCGAACTTTTCACTTCTTTATATCCAACTTCTGCAAAGTCCCATATATCCATGGCATGCTTTCGGTATATATCAGCTTTGCTTTGTATATCCTGTACAGCCTGATCTTTCAGCCTGGCATCAGCTTCCGCTGTTCTTTTCTTTTGGGCAAACAGCGTAATGGAAACAGATAGTAGCAGCAAAACAGAAACAGATTGACGTACAGTGCCCATATATCGCTTTTTATATTTTACGCGCAGGATAGATAAATGTAGGGATATTTGAAACAATTCAAAAACCTTATCACCTTAATAGCATGCATAAGCATTTAACAAAACTACCTTATTAGCTTCAGTTAGCTCTTGCGTTATTACAGGTTTACAGGTAACGGCTCCTAACTATAGACTTCCTAACTTTTAACTTCCGAACTTTCCTGCGTTTCGGTTACGATCCTGCGGTGGTAATTGATTTGGCCGATGTGATAATTTAAGTGGGAGAGGAGATAAATGAGGAAATAGCCTGTGTTCATTTTTTCATCCAGCACAGGAAGCAGGTAATCTTTTTGCAGATCGTTTTTAGAAAGCTGCTCCAACGTGTCGGTTACAACGGTGCGTGTAGTGTCTATATCTTCCAGCAGCTTGTCACGCGGGACATTTTTTATCCTGAATTCCGCATCTCTGTTGCGCACATAGCCCGAATCACCCAGTACCGCACCGATGAAGTGCTGTAAATTGCCGGTGAGATGCAGGCAGAGATTCCCGCCGCTGTTGGTAATGCCTTCCTTTACCTGCCAAAGCTGCTCATCTTTAGGATAAAGGCTGATCTCTTCTTTTAATTTGTCAAGATCTTTTTGAAAAAGCGGGATAAGATATTTGGTGATCATACTTGATTGTGTTGTGAAATACAAACGGTGTGGAGTTTAAAAAATTTTATGTTGAAGCATTCCGTATTCAAATCCTGTACCATGATATACCGGTACAAAAAAAAGTAGATTATTGTTTTTGGGCACAAAAGATACTGCAATAGATACTGCAATTTTAATTTTTTTTTAAAACAATCTTTCTGACTTTGGGAGTAACTATTTGAGTAATAAGGGTTTACCTGCAGTCCATAGCGAAAAAAATAAGCTGTAATCTTTGCCTGTTGCAGCAATATATGCTACCTTTGCCGACCCAATTTAAAACCATTGGGCTAATATCATGTCAGAAGAAAATCAAATTATTAACCAACCTGCCGAACAGGCAGGCGCAAACGCTGATGTACAGGAGGCTGCCCATGAGCCTGCAGCGACAACAAATGCACCTGTAGCAGTGGCTGAAGAACCGGCAACTGCACACGACGATTTTGACTGGAGTATTGACAAACGGAATGTTTCTTCCTATGGCCGGGAGGAGAAAGAAAAGTACGATGCTGTTTATGAGAGTACCTTCAAAGCCATTTCAGACAATGAAATGGTGGAAGGTATTGTGGTAGGACTTACTAAAACCGATGTCGTAATAAACATTGGCTTTAAAAGCGACGGATTGGTCTCCCTGAATGAATTCCGCGATCTGCCGGGGTTAAAGGTAGGTGATACGGTTGAAGTGATGGTAGTGGAGAAAGAAGACCGCGAAGGTCACCTCCACCTGAGCCGCAAGCAGGCGCGTATAACACGTGCATGGGAACGCATTGTGGAAATACATAAGACCGGCGAAGTGGTAACCGGTGTGGTTACCAGCAAAACCAAAGGCGGCCTGATCGTAGATGTGTTTGGCATGGAAACCTTCCTGCCCGGATCACAGATAGATGTGAAACCTGTTACAGATTACGATCAGTTTGTGGGCAAAACAATGGAATTTAAAGTGGTTAAGATCAATGAAACCATTAAGAATGCCGTTGTATCTCATAAAGCGCTTATTGAAAGTGATATTGAAGCACAGCGTGCGGAAATCATCAGCAAGCTCGAAAAAGGACAGGTGCTGGAAGGAACGATCAAGAACATTACGGATTTTGGTGCGTTCCTTGATCTGGGCGGACTGGACGGGCTGTTGTATATCACCGATATCAGCTGGGGCCGTATCAGCCATCCGAGCGAAGTGCTGAAGATGGACCAGAAGCTGAATGTGGTTGTACTGGATTTCGACGACGATAAGAAACGGATCAGTCTTGGATTGAAGCAGCTCACACCGCATCCCTGGGATACCCTTCCTGAAACCGTTGCCGAAGGTAAAATAGTAAAAGGCAAGGTGGTGAATATTGAAGATTACGGCGCATTTCTCGAAATATTGCCGGGTGTGGAAGGACTGGTGCATGTAAGTGAAATTACGTGGGCCAATACGCCTATCAATGCCAAAGAGTTCTTTAAGCTGGGTGATGAGCATGAGGCCAAAATTGTAACTCTTGATAAGGATTCAAGGAAGATGAGCCTGTCTATTAAACAGCTTACTCCTGATCCCTGGAATGAAATAGAAACCAAATACCCGATCGACAGCCGTCATAAAGGACTGGTAAAGAACATTACGCCTTATGGTGTGTTTGTGGAGCTGGAACCAGGTATCGGCGGCATGATCCATATCAGCGATCTGAGCTGGCTGAAGCGCTTCAACCATCCGAGTGAATATACCAAGGTAGGGAGCGATATTGATGTGGTGATCCTGGGTATCGATAAAGATAACCGCAAGCTGCAACTGGGACATAAGCAACTGGAGGAAGATCCATGGAATGCGCTGCAGGATACCTTTGCGGTAGGCTCTGTGCACGAAGGTGCTGTGATCAGGAAAGACGAAAAAGGCGCTATTGTGCAACTGCCTTACGGGCTGGAAGGTTTTGCACCCAACCGCCACCTCTTCAAAGAAGACGGGAAAACAGTGGGTGCCGATGAAACCAGCCAGTTTATGGTAATTGAGTTTGACAGGAATGAGAAACGCATAGTGCTCAGCCATACCCGTCTTTGGGAACAGGCGAAGGCCGATGAGCGGGAAGCTGAGAACAAAGAGCGGAAAGCAGAAGCTGCCAAAACCAAAAAAGCCGTAAAAGATATACAGGGCAAAGTGGAAAAAACTACACTGGGTGACCTTGGAGTACTTGCGGAGCTGAAGAAGAAAATGGAACAGGGTGGAAGCGAAGCCTCCGGCGAAAAGCCTGCAGCAGAGTAACGGTAAGCTGTTTATCGTTTTATAATGATACCAATCCGTCATGTTTAGGCATGGCGGATTTTTTTATTTAGAGCTTACCGTTTAACAGCCCCGCATATTCTATGCCACGAATGCACAAATATTATTTATAAGAAAAAATATTTTTTTAATTAGGAATCCTAACTATATTTGATGCGGCAATATTGCCGGCAAATTTTAAATATTAATAAAATGAGTAAACCGGTTTTTTATCATGCAGGATGTTCTGTGTGCGTGAGCGCCGAACACGACATTATCACGCTTATCGGTAAAGACAACGTGGAAGTGGTTCATCTCGGCGAAGCCAGGAACCGCATAGAAGAGGCTGAAAAAGCAGGCGTACAATCCGTTCCTGCGTTGGTAACTCCCAATGGGAATGTGCTTCATATCAACTTTGGCGCTTTTATGGCCGACGTGAAAGGCTAAAATTTTATTCTAAATGGTTAGGAATCCTAATTAATTGACGTATTCCAAATTGTCACCGGTTGGTGGGAACACCAACCGGGGCGGCCTGCCGTGGGCGGTGTCCTCACCGCCCACATGAAGCAGGGCAAACAACAATTTGAAATGCATCCTAATTAATTGGGTACTGACTATTTTAACTTTTAAACATGACACAATGAAACAGATATTTATTGCAGTGCTCAGTATGCTGGTAGCTTTCGATGTATTTTCCTGCGACAAATGCGGAAGCTACAATAACAATGACTTTCAGATCACAGGTGTAAGTGTAAAGCACAATCCCGACATCGGGGCAACCGTGTGGGAAATAAAGGTAAAAGGAAGTGCGGGGAAAACAACGCCCACACCCGTAGGGCAGCTTAATGGTGCTCCTGTGCTGGGCTATGTTTTTCCTACTACGTTAAAATCAGCAGATGTGGGATTCAGTCAAACCGAGGGCATCGTTGCCCTTGCGCTTACCTCTCACCCCGACTTTGACGATACCCCGCTTTGGGATGAAAACACAGATGGTAAATACGACAATGATGGCATTATATGGCATCCGCATTGGGTGGTGCTTACGGAAGATAAGCGGGTAGATGGCGGACTGGCAGTTAAGCAGTTTACCCCAGGCGACGCTGCTGTGAAGCTACCCCCCACCAACCCGGGCATGCCCATGTATATGGATTCGCCAGGGTACCAGGTGGTTACAAAAGGAAACATCATCAGGGTTATTGTTCCCGACTACCGGATCAGCAATAAAACGGATTTCTCATTTGATGGGGTTGCCGCCTATATGCAGGTAAATACAGGCACAGGTGGTCACGGCAGTTCGG
>CAZREP010000121.1:0-15791 GCA_964599035.1 uncultured Terrimonas sp.
CCCCTCATTTTGTTTTCCCTATAAAAAAAGAGGCTGCCCTTTTGAGACAGCCCCTATTTTTATATAGCATCAATAGCGGAAATGTATTACATTTATTTATATTTTAATATTTAAATACATTTTAAGTATGAATGTAAAATTTATGTGTATGAGGATATTCAATATCCGCGGATGGTTGCTTATGGGAATAGCAACCCTGCTATTGACAGCTACTTCCTGCAAAAAAGGCGATGTTGGTCCCCAGGGTGAGCAGGGAGAAAAAGGGGATAGGGGGGAGCAGGGGCCAGGCGCCATGACCAAAGTTATTGCTGCCGGAACTGTTACATGGACTGATGTAAACGAATACGGTGTAGTTTACAAAGCGGCAAACCTGGCGCTGCCCGCTCTTACAAATGATATAGTGACGAACGGAGCCGTGATGGTGTACGCCGCTTTTAATTTTGGCACTTCCCAATGGACAGCCTTGCCCATCACATATATAGCGGAACTCCCTTCCGGGGGTGTCAGTATTAAAGCAACCTATAATATGTTTTATACTTACCAAACCGGTTCGATACAGGTACGGTTTAGCCGGTCAGACAATGTGCGACCAGGCGCTCCAACGATCGGCTTTAAAGCTGTACTGATACCAGGTAAAGCGATATCCCTGATTAGAAAAAACGGAATAGATATGAAAGACTATGCTGCCGTTGAAGTTGCATTGGGGTTAAAAGATTGATTATCCAAAGCGTACATTCATATAATTGACCCAACCGTGGTTGTCATTAAGGCAGCTACTTTTCTATACATTTAGGATAAGCATTGTAAAGTGTGGAGCGATAGTGGTTATGAATTAAACAGACTTATCAGCATAAGTGCTTTATTTTCATTATCGGCTTCTTCCAGTATGGCGCATAGGCGGGCTGTCTCATTTTTTGTCAGCAAAACAGATATACCCGGGGCAGGGGTAGACAGCACAATGCTTTTGCTGCTTTCAGAAAGCGATTCATGTGCTGAATCGTATTTATATTTTACCAGTTTACCGAATAAACGGAACTCATCTTCTGTAAGCGTGAGCATAACACTGGCAAAAGCAAGCTGGTAATGCCCGCAATTCCTGCAACGTACCACATAGCCATCCTCGCCATTATATAAATACTGGAATCCGCACATGGGTTAATGATTTTGGAAGCAATGATACGTTTCTCACAAAGGGAAATAGGCTTCGTTCGGGAAAATGATTTTCGAAATAAGGAAACAAAGTGAATGGTGAGATGAATTCTCTCACAGATAGCACTGATTTGCACAGATTGTTTTGTTTTTATCTGTGTTTGTCTGTGTGATCTGTGAGACAACTCACCCGACAAGCCAGAGTTGACACAACAATAGTCTGCCCCTACTTTTTTGCTGCTATGGTACCCGCATCCTGTATCCAGAATTTTTCCAGCACGGATTGAACTGATGCTTCCACATTTTTATCTTTCAGCTTGCCGGTACTGTAATCCTTTGCCAGCGCAAATAAGTAATCATGCAGCGCTTTGTCATCTACGGAGCTTTTTATTGCCACCACCGAATGACCGGCTAAGTAGTTCTCCCATGCCTGCCGTACTTTTGTCCAGTAGGGTTGTGTTTTTTCCCAGTAAGCCCTTCCGGCATCACAGTTGCTGTCGTCTATGCGTACATAGGTATTCTTCCCTTTTTCTTCTACCAGGAGCTGATCAACATCATCTTTGCGAATGATCTTTGCATTGTCCTGTTCGTGCACATATCCTTTGTTGTTCAACACCAGCCGGTTGGTTCTTCTGAGGATATTGTAATCGTTGCGAACCGAATATTCCCTCCGTGGCAGCGGCGCATCCGTGGTGTTCTGCCAGAAGGTCTTCCCGTCGAGGGTAACCCATTCAGCTGCGCCCTGGTAGCGGGGTGCATCGCTCACTTCCCATACCGACTGTGTCCATTTGCCCTTTACCTGATCTGCCGGGAGCCGCTCTTTTTCCCATATGTTATTGCCTTTGTATTTCCATATCTCCGGATTTTCATAGCTCCAGTCTTCCCGCCAGTGCTTAACGATCATTCCTTCCGAAATGACCAGCAGATGTTGCATCACGATCTTGTTATCGCTTATTTCAACGGGGAAGGTGAGCTCCGTTCCCCCGTTTATTCCTTCCCGCTTATGGAATTTATATTCCTCGTCGGGCGCAAAAGTTTCGGCGTATTTAAATTCCACATTAAAGCAGCCGCAAAGGCTGTCTACATATCTTTTTGTTTGTGGAGATTGTGCCTGCACCAATACGACTAATATCAGACCGATGGCTGTTCCGGTTATTTTGCTATTCATTTTTTACAATTTTCTGACAAAAGAACAATATTGAGGGCAACAGGGGTTTACAAAATCCGGAAAGTTCATTTACGCAAAAAGGAAAACCATTCCCGTTCCAGGGAATGGTTTTCGTATAACATTGTTTTTTGTATTATTCACCACTTTTTACCAGGACATATTCAAAAGCTACATGTTCTCTTTCCCCCGTCTTTGGTTGCACCCGTAAACCTGACCTTATAATAATTATTATCCCCGTCTTTAATAGAAGTAACTTTGCTTTCGAAACTGATCTTCAAATGAATACGAAGTGGAAAAGGCGCCTTTTCAAAATACTTAAAATATCCGGCATAACAATAGGGGGAGGTGTAATACTCCTTTTTCTTTTGCCTTTTCTGTTTCCCCAAACCATTTCAAATACTATAAAGGGATGGATTAACCGGTCTATTGTCAGCAAGGTGGATTTTACCAACCCACGGTTTACGTTTTTCAGGCATTTTCCTTCACTCACCTTTACGCTGGAGGATGTCAGTATCACCGGCACCCGGCCTTTTCAACATGATACCTTAATTCATGCCGGAGAATTGTCGCTTGGGGTTAACGTGCTGTCCATTTTTTCAAATTCCATAAAGATCAACCAGATCTTTTTATCGGATGCCCGCATTAACGTCCAGGTGGACGCTGAGGGAAATCCAAACTACGACATTTATCGTTCTTCCGGCAATAAGACTGACACTTCCGGTTCTCAAACAGGGTTGGAGTTGGAAAACATCGTTATTCAAAACACCGATCTTACTTATAATGACCTTTCTGTTCCTGTTTTAATCAGCGCGCAAAACCTGAGCTACAAAGGAACCGGCGATTTATCCAAAGAGGTTTTTGACCTGGCAACCCGGCTCAGCGCGGATTCATTCAGCCTGACCTATGATGGCGAACCGTATGTAAATAATAAGCAGTTACGTGCAAAATTGATAACCGCCATCAATACCCATTCGCTCTCTCTGGTATTCAAAGACAATTGGCTTCGCGTCAATACCTTGCCGGTAAAGTTCAGCGGAAGCCTTGATTTTCTGCAGCATGGTTACAAGGTGGATCTGAAAGTTGAGTCGCGCAAAGCTACGTTAGAAAATATGGTTGCCGCCATTCCGCCTGACATGACCGGATGGATCGAAAATACAAAACTAAAAGGGCCGACTGTTTTTAAAGTCGAACTAAAAGGCATTTATGATAAGCAGACCAACCAGATGCCCGACCTGCTGTTGAATTTGAATATCCGCGATGGATATATTGCGTATAAAGGTTCTCCCCAACCCATTCAAAATTTGGCATTGCACATAGGTGCCCGGCTGCCTTCTTTGGATACAGATAGTTTATTGATAAAATTGGATACCCTGAATTTTACCGTGGGAAAAGGATTTTTCCGCGCCCGTTCCCGGTCGGTGGGCATGGCGTATCCCGATATTGAATCCGCGGTAAAAGCCGACCTCGACCTTGGCGAATTGAATAAAGCCATCGGGTTGAAAACGGTGGAATTAAAAGGACTGTACAAACTGGATTTTAAAGCCAAAGGGCAATACCGGAAAGAGCAGGATCCGCGTAAGGTACGGAAGGCGATGGTAATTACCAGCATTCCTGCTTTCTCCCTGGCTTCAAGTGTGCAAAACGGGTATTTGAAATTTACAGATCTTCCGGAGGCAATAGAAAATATCAGCTTTAATATCAGCAGTTCCAATACAGATAACAATTACCGGCACACGATATTTTCTATAGAGAACCTGCATCTGTCGGCGCTGAAAAATATTTTCGAAGGTTATTTAAGGTTGACAAACCCGGAAACCCCACATATTGATGCAAACCTGGAAAGTAATATCAATCTGAGTGAAATAGCCCGTTTTGTTCCAATGGACAATCTGAAGATGGAAGGGAATCTGGCGGTTGATATGAAGATGTCGGGGGCGTATGATGTAGCAAAAAAAATGTTTCCTGTAACTGATGTGAGCCTGTCCGTTTCGGATGGTAAGATCCTGACCGGGTATTATCCCGACCCGATAGAGCATATAAAAGTGATAGCCGATATCAAAAACAGTGATGGTAAATTGTCGGGCACGACGGTGGGGGTCCAACCGGTGAATTTTGAATTTGCAGGGCAACCCTTCCTGCTTAAAGCCAATTTTGATGATCCGGAAAATATAGGGTATGATATTGCATCGAAAGGCACGCTGGATATCGGAAAGCTGTACAAAGTGTTTGGTGTATCCGGTTACGATGCTTCCGGCTTTATCAAAGCGGATATGGCTTTGAAAGGGAAACAAAGCGATGCTGTGGCGGGCAGATATCATCTGCTGAACAATTCCGGAACCCTGCAATTGAAGGATATCAGCCTGAGTTCGGATTTGTTTCCCAAACCCCTTGTCATTCACACCGGTGATTTTCGTTTTTCCCGGGAAAAAATGGTATTCAATCGTTTTGAATCTTCTTACGGCGATATGCAGTTTATCGTTAATGGCTACCTGACGAATATCATTGATTATGCGCTTCAGAACAATGGAATACTAAAGGGAAAATTATCTCTCGCAGCAGATAAGATAAACCTGAATGAATTTACGGCCTTTGAGCGTTCGGAAGATGATTTTAGCAGGGCAGGAACAGATTCTTCCGGAACAGGCGTTATCCTGGTTCCGCAGGATCTTGCTTTGTTTTTCACGGCGAAGGTGAAAGAAGCGGATTACAATGGGGTTAAAGTGGATAACTTCAGTGGTCAATTGTTTGTGGACAGCGGGAAGGTGAAGTTGCAGCATACTAACTTCAGGTTAGCCGGGGCCTCTTTCGATATGGCCGCTACCTATCAGGGAGTAACGCCACACAAAGGATGGTTTGATTTTAAAGTGAAAGCTGATTCTTTTTCTATCGAAAAGGCCTACCAGGAAATACCACTGTTCAGGGAGATGGTTACTTCTGCCTCGGGGGTACAGGGAATCGTAGGATTGGATTATACGCTTTCCGGAAGGCTCGACCAGAATATGATGCCGGTTTATCCTTCGCTCAAAGGCGGTGGCGTTATTCATTTAAAAAGAGTAAAACTGAAAGGCTTTAAACTAATGAATGCTGTCAGTCGTAGTACCGGACGCGATAACCTAAAAGACCCTGATCTGTCCGGTATCAACTTAAAGACAACCGTCAATAACAATATCATTACCCTTGAAAGAACCAAACTGCGGGTCCTGGGTTTTCGTCCGCGCTTCGAGGGGCAGGCAAGCCTTGATGGAGAATTGAATATCAAAGGCCGCCTGGGGCTTCCGCCACTTGGAATATTTGGGATACCCTTCACCGTTAGGGGAACCAGCGAAAACCCGGTTGTAAAACTTAAAAGAGACAAAGACGGAAAAATACTTCAGGATAAGGAAGATGTGGAAGAGGATGAAGGAGAGGAGCATCTGTAAATATTTAGATTATTTTTCAGGGAACTATTAAAGAAAAATAGCCCGGGATGCGCGAATGAAATGAGCTGTTTGCACGTTCATGATATTTAATAAAGATTATTTGTTATTCCGGTACCCGGAAATTAATTGAAGCACTTTTAATGATAAAATTGCAATTGTTAGGAGATGCTTTGCAACAAAAACCCCATCCCGTATAAAACGGAATGGGGTTTGTATAACATTTATATCCTGTATTATCCGCCGCTTTTTACCAGGGCATACTCAAAGGACACATGGCCTCTTTCTCCACTCTTGGTTGCTCCTGTAAACCTGAGCTTGTAATAATTATTATCCCCGTCTTTAATAATATAATACCTGTCATCATAGGGAACCGGTGGATCTCCGCCCGCAGTAGCACCTTTACGCCAGTCTGCACCGATTTTGTTTTGAGCGTTGCTAAAAGTCTGGGCGGCTATATCTGCTTCCGCAAAAGCGCTATAAGCCTTTGCGCTGGTAAGCACTTTGGCTACTTCCACATTCCTGTTCTGTATCACAAAATCCTGGTAGGCGTAAGGTACATCTCCACCGCCGAAATTAAGCGCATTTGCAAAATAGGTCCAGGCAATATCCCATTTCGTTTTTGGAGGCTCTACGGTAACAGCGCCGGTTTCAAAGGAAATATAGTTAAAGAAGTTGTCTGTATTTTTGGGAATATCTATTGAAGTGAATGAAGTAGCATTGATATCCGCATGCTGCAGGGTATAGCCGCCATTTCCGTTGCGTAAGATCCGGATCTTTTTCCATCCTCTTTCCGGTACGGAAGCGCCGATCCCCACTCCTCTGTTAACAAGATATACTTTGTTATCGGATGCCGTAGCGGAAATTTCCGCAATGGCTGTTCTGCTAAGATCTCCGTTTGGGTAATCAATATAGGCAAGCGACTCCGTTTCCGGCATATTGTGGTCATATAATAAAAGTCCGACAGTATCCTCTTTTGATACTGCATTCAGGTCGTTCTTGTCGATTTGCTTTGCCATCATGAAGGTAGATGAATTCAGGATAACTCTCCACTCATCACCACTATAGAAACCAAGATCCCATTTGGTACGCTGAACAGCAGTCTGGCTGTTGGCGCTAAGGTCGAAGAATACCTTATTCCCAAAAGTGGCCCCGCCGCCATCACCTGCAATGGTTGACCCGGCAGATATGATCTCGGCAAACTGTAAGGTGAACGTATTAACCGTTCCGATGATCACCGGTGCACCGGAAGATTCAATCTTAAAAACGATGCTTTCATCGCCGTCGAGCAAAATACCGGGAGCTTTCGTTAGCTTAAAACTCGTTTCGCTGCTTCCGCTGGGGATGGTTAAAGCCAGGGTGCCGGAAGAAGCTGCAGGTGTGGTGGTGAAATCGGTGGTATAAGCAACGCCCGTTGGCGTTACGCTAACGGTAACGGGAATGTCCCTGTCGGTTGCCCTTGTTAATTTTAATTTCACTGTTATTTCCTGGGTAGTTGCAGGCAGCCCCTGGTTATCCGATTCAAACTGCACCAGGTTATCCGGCAGGGGCGCATCTTTTTTGCGACATCCAACTGCCACTATAAGCAAGGCGAGGGAGCATACTAATCCTATCTGTAATTTGTGCTTAAACATGCTGTTTGAGTTTATATGATTGATGTTAATGAATTTTATCCCAGTTGAAAGCGAGCCCCATAAACCAGGAGCGCCCATAGGCAACAGAGGGACCTGTTCCCGACGCATGTGCGCCCGTATTCATGATAGTGCTCTTTACATCCGTTACGTTAAAGAGATTGCGTACACCGGCATTTAGGGTAAGCAACTTAAGCAGCTTCTTATTAATGCTGAGGTCGGCCCAGTGATAGCCGCCGGTTTGCATTAGCCGCACTTCATCCTTTCCGTTCACGGTGGCCAGTTCGTAACGCGGCAGCTTACCGGTAAATTTGTAAAAGAGATTTAGATCCATCCCGATCTTTGGAAAGGAATAACCGGCGGTAGCATTTGTTTCCAACGACCATTTAAATGAAGCCAGGGAAGGATCGTTGGCTTTATACTTGTTATATCGGCCTGTATAAGAAAAGCCCAGCGATGCATGGAGATTCCTGTGTGCCAGGTTACCATTCAGTGCGACGCCCCGTGTTTTATATTTATTAATATTCTGGTATGTGGTAATACGTCTGTCGGAGGCGCTGGGCACATAATCGATCATATTGCTCACATTATTGTAAAACCCGCTCAGCGAGGTGCTTAGCCTGAGTGCTTCCTTTTTAATGGCGGTAAAGGTTAACGACCCGGTAAAGCTGTTGGAGTACTCTGCTTGCAGATCGGTATTTCCTACGATATCATGGCTGCTGTCATGAAAATAAAAATAGAGCTCGCGTATTGACGGGGAGCGGAAACCTCTTGCATAAGCCGCCCTCAAATCGAGCCTTTCCGTTAGTCCCAGTTTTATATTCAGCGACGGGATAGCAGGAGGCGCATCATACACCGAGTTGCTGACAAATCGTAAACCGGGGCGGATATTGAGATGTTTTACAGGGGTGATCTCGGAAGTAATGAAAAATGCGTAATCGTTGATTTGCTGAACGCCCGCTTTGATTCTTTCTCCATCTCCGTTCTCTATATTAACATCCACACCGGGCTGAAATGATACCACAGGCGACATCCTGTACAATACAGTGCCCCTGAAAGTGAAACCGTTGAACGTAGACAGGCTGTGAGCACCCGGTGCGGTAGCTACCCTTACATCTCCATTGGGGTAGTATAATGTTGAATATACCTGCCGGGTAAAATGGGTATAAGAGGCTATTGCGTTGGCAGACCATTTATCATTGAACGTATAGGCTGCCTGCAGTTGCTGCATGAGCCTGTCTGTAATATACTCCTGGTCGAGCGCCGGCTGACTGCCTATTATATTAGCCGGATTGGTGATGATCTCATCCAGTCCGTCGAACCGGTAATATACGTTCAGTTTCTGTGTATGATAGCCGATCACGCCATTGCCCACGATCTGGTCTTTTTTATGCCATAGCAACTCCCTGCCTACGGCAGAATCTTTCCATCCGCCAAATAAATTGTGTCCGATGCTCCCGTTGATATACCAGTTTTTATAAGTGGCCGAACCGCCTATATACTGGTTATGGATGCCCTGCTGTAAACCATACTCTTTCCCTATGGTTTCTTCATGCAGCCTTGCATTTACGGCAAATTTTTCTTTTTTAGGTTTTTGAGTAATGATGTTAATAACGCCTGCCAGCGCATCGGCGCCGTAGATCACCGACATCGGGCCTTCAATGATCTCTATCCGTTCAATGGCATTTACTTCCAACTGGTTAATGTTGATCTCATTAGAAGTTCCCTGCCGTCCGATCATCGGTACACCGTCAACCAGTATTTTTACATTTTGCCCGGATAGTCCCAGCATGCTGATATCGGAGCCGCCCGTAGCCAGGTCCTGTGAGAAGCGGATATTCAGCTGGTTGCTGAGCACATCCTGTAATTTGGAAGCGGCCTGCTTTTGGATCTGCTCTTTTGAAATGACCCTTACCTGGTAAACGGAATTTTTTACCGATTGCGGTTTATACTGTCCTGTTACCACCACTTCGGTCAGTTCTTTTGCAGACGCGCTGTCGTTCTGTGCTAACACGCTACTTACGCTCCATGCTATAAATACTGTTACAAAATATATCTTTCTCATAATGCTATAATGGAAGCCCTCCTGTATATTTCCGGACGTTATATAAAGACAGAATCTTTGTGTCTGTATGCTAAGTTTAGCATTCTGCATCTATCCGATGGCGACAAAAATGTTCGCAGCGAGTCTGCCGAAGCAGCCGGAAACGCGCTGCGAAGTGCCCTGGTTTAGACGAACCTGCCTTTCCGGACAAACAGGACTGGTCCGTATCTTCTGCAAAAGTGTGGCAGAATTGCTATCCGGGCTTACGCGGAAAGGAAATCTATTTACGAAAGGTGGAATCTGACAATAATGTGACAAAGGAAGATAGACCTGTTTATATTGCCTGGTGTACGGGGGTAAAAAAAGGCCTCCTGGAAAGGAAGCCGATTGCACGCAGGGTGCAACATGAGAAAACTGTCTTTACAAGCGGCTGCCATTGTTTTTAATGAAGTTGGCTTTTCCGAATGTGCTGCGGTCCTGGGGGTTTATTTAAAAATGAGCTCCCTGGCGAGTTTGCCTCCCAAGATATCCCGCATGGAATTTCTTGAAATAGCAGATTGATGTTGCGTATCTTCTGTGCCGAGCAACTCTTTTACCAGTGCGTCTACCTTATCGCTCATGTCATCCAGGTTTGCATAATTCTTGTGCTCCACCAATAGCATCAGATCCCAGTCTGCCGTAGAACCGGGATCCGAGGATAAGACTTTATAATCCATAATGAGTCCACGTTTTTTGGCAGCCTCTACCACCTTTATCCAATGGGTGCTCAGATCTTTTAAGTACATTTGCCCCATTCCGGGCTTGGTTTTTATATATTGGACCTTCCAAACGGAGCCTTCTTTATAAGGTTTATCGGAGGATTGTGCATGAACCATCACGGAGGTGAATAAAATGAAAAAAACAGAAGTTGTAATTAGTACTAACTTTTTCATGATTAAGCTTTTTAAGATTAAATAATTGAAATAATTAAAATAAAAGGGATCAATACCGTCATTCGGCAACTACACGATATATTTCATCAGCATGGTGAGAGCCGGCAAACAGTGTGCGAATTTGTTCCACGTCATCCTGGTGGTCTTTGCGGTATGCTTCCTGTAAATCGCGCTGCTTTTTAAACGCCTTGTTCAGATCATCCATATTCTTCAGCTCATACATAATAATGATCTCCCGGCTGTCGTGTCCCCACCAATGCGCTACAATTTTGGAGCTGGCTACATAACTATTGGGGTCTATGAAATTCCGTTTATAGGCTTTTAATACCGAATCAAGATTGAGGTGATGGGTATCCATGGAAGGGTTGAGATACAGGGTTTGTACAATGTAAGGCTTTGGAGTGGCGGCATTTTGTGCGTTTGCCATAAAAGTAAAAGCCATAAGTACGGTTGCAACCAGGACCTGTTTTTTTGTTTGCATGATATTTGTTTTCTATTTTTTAAACGGTTAAATAATAAAGCGGTCGTGTTAATGCGCAGTCTCACGGGAATGTTTTCAAGGAGAACCCCGCCGGCTGCTTTATTTACGGTTCCAAAAATAGTAGCGCCACTACTCCTTTTCCTTATACTTTTCCCGCAAAACGTTGGATTTTTTGTGCATTGCGGTTTGGACAGGGCGTTGCATAAGATAATGAGCAGGTATTTTAATTTTTGAGCGGAGGATCTTTTTCTGTCGTGACCCGGGAGGGGGGAAATCCAAAGTAGCTTTTAAAAACGCGCGAGAAATAAGCAGGTTCGCTAAAACCGGTTTCGTATGCAATCTCCGCGATCCCGCCCTGGTTGTTTTTCAGCAATTCCATTGCCCGCTCCATTCGAACAGAGCGGATAAAGGCACCTGCAGACTGGTTGATGATGGCTTTTAACTTACGGTTTATCTGGGAAGGGCTCATAGCGAACTCCCTGCCGAGCTGCTCAACGGAGAACTTTTCATCCGCGATGTGATGTTCCACTGTGCTGAGCAGCCGCTGCATAAACCGGCTGTCTTGTGAAGTAACCGTTATGTCCGTTGGCTTCACCACCAGTCTGCCGCTGAATTTTTTCCGTAAGGTATTACGTAACTCAATCAGGTTGTGTACCCTTATTAGTAGTTCCCGTGAATTGAAGGGCTTGATGAGATAGGCGTCGGCACGGGTTTCCAGCCCCGTTATCTTATCTGCATCTTCCGCGCGGGCAGTGAGTAATATAACAGGAATATGGCTGGTCAGGATATCATTTTTTAGTGAGGTGCATAGTTCAAACCCGTCTGTTACGGGCATCATCACATCGCTGATCACCAGATCCGGTATTTGTTTTATTGCTGTTTCGAATCCCTCCCGTCCGTTTTTGGCTTCTATTACGGTATAGATTCCTGTTAATTTGCCGCAGATGTAGCTACGCACATCCTGCTGGTCTTCCACCACAAGGATCGTTGGTTTGCTGCTGTGCATTACTTTTTCCCGGGGTACAATGTCAGGCTTCGCATCCGGCAATACGGTATTTTGGTGTGGTGTCGTTTTACCAACCCCATCTGCGGAAATGATTTTTTTATTAAAAGCGAAATAACAGCTGAAGGAGGTTCCTTTATTTACATCGCTTATAACGGTTATTTTACCGTGGTGCAATGCTACCAGTTCCTTTACAAGGGCAAGGCCGATTCCGGTTCCCTCATATACTTTTTTGTGAGAACTGTCTGCTTGGTAAAACCGGTCGAAAATGAAGGGCAGCTTTTCTGCAGGGATGCCGGCGCCATTGTCTTCTACTTTCAGTTCCAGCAAATCTTTGTCTGCCAGCGAAATACTTACTGTAATGCTTCCTCCTTCACCCGTAAATTTAAAAGCATTGGAAAGAAGGTTATAAAGGATCTTTTCAAAAATGTCCTCATCAAAATAAAAAGCCAGCGCTTCATTTCTCAGACCGTTTTTTAAGCGGGGATCCACTTCGGTTTCTAATAAGATGTTTTTGTGATGCGCCATGGAAGAAAAGGAATGCACTGTTTGTTTTACAAAGGAAAGAATGTCTTCACGATTGGTGTTTACCCGGTAACTTCCCACATCAAGTTTAGACAGGTCTAAAAGCTGGTTGATCAGTTGTAACAGGCGTTTTGAATTGCGGTGAATATACTCCAGAGGTTCCCTGAAGGTTCGTGTGTTCTCATTCCGGAGCAGATCTTCGGCCGGCCCAATGATGAGGGTAAGCGGCGTTCTGAATTCGTGGGAAATATTGGCAAAGAAACGTGATTTGAGATGGTCGAGCGATGATTGCTGAGCCAGTTTTTTTCTGACCTTGGAAAATCTCAGGAAAAGCACCCATGTAAAAACGAGCATCATCCATAAATAACAAAGTATCAGGATAAAGAAAGCGATGCTGTTGAATGTAGATTCATAGCCGGAAATATCCTGCGCCCCGAATCTTGGATAGTATAACCCGTTTGCAACGGCTAAAGCATAAGCGGTAGCCTGTAAAAACAGGATGGGCATGAGCGCCATCAGCATTAGCCTGATCATCCTGTCTTTATTGCGTATATATAGAAAAAGTATGAACAAAAGCGAAACGCCGTTTATCAGTTTTATACTGTTTTCGGCAATATGAGAAATCTTAGAGAGGTTAACCTGGAAGACCGCCGATGAAAAGCCTGAAAATAAAAGTACGAGCGCCTGGAAGAGACTGAGGCTAAAGAGGTATTTATCCCATTTCGGGGAATGCAGGAATGTTTTAAGAAAATAGCGCACAAACTGGATGAGAAAGAAGCCGGAGCAACTGTTAAAAATGATATACAGGTACAATAATGACCGGGGATTTTCTTTTAGAAAAACATCATTTAAGCTGCACAATGCCAAAACACAAAAAGAGAAGAGGAACAGGCTGAAATAAAGGAATTCCTTTTCACGAACTACTATGAAGAAATAAAAGTTGATAATGACGGACAGCGTGAACATGCCTAATAAAAAGGCGTCCTGTATAGCCGTTGTGTAATACGATTGATCATTTACGTAATCGTGCCGGACTAATTTTTCAGTGAAGCTGAAGGCTACCTCCATTGAGTCTGGTTGGGAGGCAACATAATCCCAGTAAATTCTTTTATACAATGTAAGCGTATCTCCGGCGGGAATGGAGAGGGTAAATGCAGGAATCTTTTTCAGCCCGTCACGAAGGCTCCAGGGTACGCCTGAACCTGTGGTATAATGCTTCCATTTACCATTATGAACCTGCGTAAAAAGATCTGCGCGAAAAGAGTGTTCGGGCAATGCAATTTCTGTTTCTTTCGCCATGTTGTTGGCAATCCGGAAGCGCTGCCAGTAAACATGGTTTTTATAGTTCACTTTTTTATCGTTACACTGAAAAAGAGAAGAAGTGATTACCTGTGCAAGCTGCATTTGCTCCCAGGGATCGGGCATTAGCTGCCATTGGGTACCCGGCAATACGTGGTACGCGGCTGTGTCTGTACTAATTATATAAACCGGTGGTAATGTAAGTTGTCCGTTTGCTGTTACGAACCATAACAAACAGAAAGCAGAAAAAACAATCTTTTTCTTCTTTAAAATTGCTATTGCAATCATTTTGAGTAAAAAAAGCATAATGGCCGAACAGTTCTGGTAACCGCAGTAACTTATTGCCGCCCCTGTCAGGATCGGTAAATGTTTTTAGCGGAACGTATTCAGGGAGAAAAACCGTCTAAAAGTATAACTTAATTCTGAATGTCAGGTTGTGCGTTTGCATGTTTGTTGCTTTTAATTGATAAAAGACCAATTGTTCCGGCATGCGGATCTTCCGGGGTCAGTTGGGCCCTTTACAGTAAAGGATCTTTGACAACGCCTGGGTTTTACCGCTTCAGCAGCCATACATCGGAAATACGGGAATGCTGACGCCAGTTGAGGTTGGACTCTTCAGGTTCATCGAAGCTTACCGTTATTTTGCCGTCGCCGGTGAGCGATAATGGAATGATCCATTCTTTAAAAGTATCGGCTTCTTTATTGTATAATACAGGAGAAAGTCGTACCCCGTCAATGCGAGGCAATGCGTCGCCATAGCCGCAAACGCGGAGCGTATATCTTGCTCCCGGCTCAAGGTTAGTATACTCCAGTATTGGTGCGTTTTGAAACAATTGCGAGGAAAGCCGTTTACGGCTGAAGCCGTTGTCCCACCAGGCCACATCGGTAGCATCATCAGAGATTGTTTTTACCCGCGGTCCTTTGCTTACGCTGGAAATATTGTCGTAGTAGCTGCCTTTGCCGGGGTTTTCCCAGGTGGCAATTCTTTGCAGGGCTGCTACCTGTTCTTCCGTCGTTCTCATTTCACCTATCTTTTTTAATTCATCCGCCATCCACCATCGGTTGTTCAGCGGATAATCTACATGGTCGAGCACGGCGCCCCTTTCATAATTTTTTGCATTGTATTTGGGTACGCTGGTTTGTAATCCTATGGAAGCGAAAAGGTCGGCGCATAAGTCTTCGATCCGCTTCCTCAGCTCAGGTGCAATGGGTTGGGTGTCGGCCCGGTTCATGATTGCCAGCGCCGTATCCATAATGGTTTGTATATTTTCTTTTTGAACCCGGCTTAGCACACTATTAGCCTCTTGCTCCATCGATTCTTCGTAGAGCAGCCTCCTGCGGGTATAGGCGTCGTAGTAGGCTCTCAGCAGCAACATCTGCCAGCGCCAGTTTGTCTTTAATTCTGGATGATCGGCTTCTAATTTTTTCCAGAAAGAGAAAGTCGCTTCCACTCCGCCGTTTTCGGCCAAAGGGCCTGCCCAGTTTCGCTCCAGTGCGGTAATGCCATCTGCCGCCGGAGTTTCAACACTGCTGCTGAAGAAAAAACGGGTGTATTCGCGTAAAATTTCATTGACATCCTTTTGTGGATCCCAGCCTCGCATGCTCCATATTATTTTGTTGATATCATCATGACAGCCATCTGAATAAGAAACGAAGCCGTCTGTAAAAGGAGCACAGGTTTGCTGGATCTTTGCAAACGCATAAGGACGGGGATTTACCGATTCCCGGCCTAAGGTTAACGCATAGGCCTGATCGAACTGCTCAACGGGAAATTCACAGCGAACGGAATGCGTAATATCAGGATATTGTCTGTGCTGGTATTGTTTGGATAGCCGGTAACGGGTTTCGGCTGTGGGCGGACTGCCCGGGCCGGATACCACACCCTGCAGCCAGGTGGGTTTTTCCTGGTCGAGATAATGGTAGAAATAGTCAATCTGCTCCACGCTGAACCCCTGCAGTGATATCCATATTTTAGCTTGGGGATGATATTTTACCAGCCTTTCATGCAAATCCTTGAGAAAAGGCATTACTTCTGAAGGGTGATTATCGCCGGGATCGCCTCCCGGGAAAAAGATGTGATCAAGCCTGGGACACTGGCGGTAAAAATTTTCATGCATATCCAGTTCAGCTTTTCGTTTTGCCT
>CAZREP010000122.1:0-15752 GCA_964599035.1 uncultured Terrimonas sp.
CTTTACGGTCTATAACAGACTTATCAAAGATCTTAGTAAAGTTTTTTTTACCTTGGTGCTGAAATAGCTGCTTGTTGTCATTTTCTACTTTTTTTTGCAAGTAGCTACTTCTTCTCAAATACCCACCACATCTACTTTTCCACACATGTTAATATCTCCTTGGTTTGACGCATATGCGAAGGGGCGGGACGAAATCCGAGAGGAAGCACCAAATCACAAATGACAAGAACCAGATAAATGTCAAATCCGAAGCCTTAACTCCGAACGTTCGGAGCGAAACCCGAATCAAAGCTATTCTTCTTTGCGATCGTTGCACCTTTGCGTACGCTGCGTGAAACAATTTGGAATAAGGCACCAAGAAGCCAAATCGCAAGAACCAAATAAAATCCGAAGCCTGAAGCTCTAAATCCGAAGGAATACAAACTAAAAACCGTAAACTTCCCAAAACATGAGTAATGTATCTCCCTTTGCGCCGCTGCGCCGTTGCGCCCGCTGCGTGAAACAATCAAATCCGAAGCCTGAACTCCGAATGTTCGGAGCGAAATCCGAAAGGGATACAATTTCAAATCTCAAATCAAAAATCTCCTCATTTATTTTCCCTGAACTTCTTCGGCGAAGTGCCCATGATCTGCTTAAAAGACCTCGAAAAGCTGTACTGGTCGGTATAGCCCATTTCCTGCGCTATTTGCTTGATGGGGGTTTTGGTTGATTTCAGCATCTGGCTGGCTCTTTGTATTTTGAGCGAGGTAAAAAGCTGGATAGGGGAGTAATGGGTCTTTTGCCGGAACAGTGCTGAAAGATAGGAGGCGGATACGCAGGCTTCTTTGGCCAGCTCATCAAGGGTGAGATTCTGATGCAGGTGCTGTTTCATAATAAGAATACAGCGTTCTATAATATTATCCACCCCTTTTTTCATATAGTTGAAAACGGTGAGACGGAATGTGCCCAGAAAGCTGTAAAAACGGAAATTGGCATACAACAGGTTTTCCATATTGTCCATCAGGTCGAGATGATGCATAATATCGTGGAACTGTGCTATCCGTCCAACCAGGGGAGGTGTGGTCTGGTCCTTATTGTTTTTATCGCGAAGCAGGTAAGTATACATAGCTTCGCCTATAGCCCCGTTAAATCTTACAAAATAAAGGCTCCACAGGTTGGATGCGTCGGTACCCAGCTCGAAGCTGGTTTTACGCGGCAATAAGGCAAAGTGATTGGCTTTAAGCGTTGTTTTCTTATGATTAATGCTGTACCATCCGGCTCCGCTTACGCAATAGAGCAGCACATAATCGGGATTATTCTTCAATATCTCTTTTTGAAGAGCACTCTGTTCATTGTAAAAGGCTATTTCCGTGATGTACAGGTTCCTACCGACAGGATGTGCATCTAACTTACTTCTTAAGCGTGCGGGTAATATCCAGTGTCTTTGGGCTATGGGCTCGGTAGTACTCATTGCTGTGCTCAATTGTTTCAATCGTTTTACACGCCTTAAAAATAGTATTAATTTGCAGGGCAATAATAATTTATGCTATTCTTTTTATAACAATTAACATTGGCAGCTTTTTAAATTTGAATAATCTTTGACCGAACCCTCAATTAAACGCGCGATTCTGAAACATGCAGCACTTACCCCTGATTGACCTGATCGTAATTTTTGTATATCTCCTCAGCATGGTGTTGGTGGGTGTATACTTTTCCAGAAAGAATAAAGACGCCAAACAATTCACTACCGCTTCGGGCAATATACCCGGCTGGGCGCTGGGCATATCGTTATATGCTACTTTTTTGAGCAGCAATACTTTTTTGGGAGTTCCCGGCAAGGCTTTCGGGAGTAACTGGAATTCACTGGTATTCAGCCTGGCTATGCCCTTTGCAGCATATTTCGCCACCCGTTTTTTTGTGCCCTTTTATCGTACCCATGGCGAGGTAAGCGCCTATACACACCTCGAAAAAAGGTTTGGCCCCTGGGCAAGGACCTATGCCATGATCTGCTTTATCCTTACCCAACTGGCACGTATGGGATCTATTTTCTTTGGCATTGCGCTCACATTGCAGGCACTTACCGGAGTGGATATGAAAACCATCATGATCGTTACGGGTATCTGCATTATTTTATATACCGTTATGGGGGGAATGGAGGCCGTAATATGGACAGAAGTGGTGCAGGGCATTATCAAAACCTTGGGCGCCTTAATTGTTTTAGCCATCATATTATATGAAATGAAAGGAGGTGTGGGAGAAATTTACCGGATTGGTGTGCAGGACGGAAAATTCAGCCTTGGCAGCTTCAGTCTTACCGATTTCAACTCATCTACCTTCTGGGTCATTTTCTTATACGGGTTCTTTATCAACCTGAATAATTTCGGGATGGATCAGAACTATGTGCAACGCTACCATACCGCCAGGAGCCAGAAGGAAGCTGCCAGGAGCGTATGGCTTTGCGTGTACTGGTACGTGCCGGTGTCGCTGCTGTTCTTCATTATCGGCACGGCTTTATACGCTTATTTCAGCCAGCACCCCGAATTGCTCGACGTAGTGAAGCAACAGGTGGCAGCTGAAAAAGGGGTGGATATCAATACCCTCACCCCTGCAGATTACGGCGATAAAATATTACCCTACTTTATGGTATTGAAAGTGCCTAAAGGATTGGTGGGATTAATTATTGCTGCCATATTAAGTGCTGCCATGAGTACCATAAGCAGCGGCATGAACAGCTCTGCAACGGTTTTCCTGAAAGATATCTATCAGCGTTATATCAATCCCAACCCGGGACCTAAAAAGGAAATGGTGGTTCTGTATACCGTAACGGCTTTAACGGGTATCATATCCATTGTGTTTGGTATTGCCATGATCGGGGTTAAAAGCATCCTGGATCTGTGGTGGGAGCTGGCAGGGATCTTATCGGGCGGCATGCTGGGATTATTCTTACTGGGTATGATCGCAAAGAAGGCGCGTAACGCCGAGGCAGTTACTGCCACCATTATCGGGATCGTAGTGATTTTATGGATGTCGTTGTCAAAACACTTCCCAGCACAATTGGAGCATCTTAAAAGCCCCTTTCATGTAAATATGATCGTGGTGATAGGTACTTTGAGCATATTCCTGTCGGGGTTACTGCTAACGAAACTGCGACGGAAATGAGTATGAGCAGCCACAAAAAGCGCTCTCTATGTCTGTAGAAGCCCGGGAAGGGGAGGTGAAAGGAATGCTAAGTGGGTGCCAGCCTTTGGCGCTATGTTTTACTAACTTATGGAATACTTTTCGTGTACTGATAGGAGTTATTATTAATGTATACAAATACCTGAAAAAACAATACAAAATGTATGTCTAAGAAATTTGTTCCCGTGATGATAACGCCGTTTACACCTGATGCCAGGGTGGATTATGATATGGTAAGAACGTTGGTGGACTTTTATCTCGCCGCCGGCGTGAAGGGGTTATTCGCCAATTGCCTGTCGAGTGAAATGTACAGCATACATGAAGATGAGCGTTTATCACTCACAAGGGCGGTAGTTGAACATGTGAACGGCCGTGTTCCTGTAGTGGCAACAGGTTCTTTTGGTTTGACCCTGAAAGATAAAGCCGAATTTACCAAAAAAATATTTGATACCGGTATTGATTCCGTGGTGCTGATCACAGGGCATTACGCGGCAATAGATGAAGGAGATGATATTTTGCTGCAACGGTTTGAAAAGATGCTGGCTTTAACCGGCAATATTCCGCTTGGCTTATACGAATGTCCCGCTCCTTATAAAAGAGTAGTGACTCCGGAAGTGCTGAAAACGCTTGTAGCTACCAACAGGATGTTTTATCATAAAGACACCTGCTGCGATGTAGAGCAGGTGAAGGCGAAACTGGAGGCAATAAAAGGTACGGCGATGCAATTTTATGATGCCCACACCCCCAATGGGGTATCATCTATGAAAGCCGGTGCCGCCGGGTTATCGGCTATTGCCGGTAATTTTTATCCGGAAATACTGGTGTGGTTATGCGAGCATATTGATGACCCTGACAAACAGGAAGAAATAAAATGGCTGCAGGCGGAGTTAACAAAGGTAGACCCGCTTATTCATGTGGCTTATCCCATGAGCTCTAAATATTTTCTTCAAATGAGGGGACTTCCCATTCACGCCATCAGCAGGGCTCATGTGCTGGAGCCTACCCCTAAAGAAAAAGCTGTTTTGCACTCCATCTTCGATACACTTAAAATATGGTACGAGAAGTTAGACATAAAAGAAGTGGTGTATGAAGATATGGACTGACGATCAGGTATGAGCAACCGGTATGAAGTGGTGAAGATGAAGGTGAATGAATGGTTTATCATTTCACATTTATCGTCTGGGGAAGATAGAGAGGTAAGATGCGAAAATGATAAGAATTTACCATTCACTATTGACCATTCACCATTGAGAACAGGTTCAGCGTTGTAAATGATAATTACCTTAAAGTATATCTAATAACTCGGGCTCAATGCCTGCAGACTAAAAAAAGACAGATGAAAAAAATAATATTAGCCGGATTGATCATTGTATACAGTCAGTTGGTGGTAGCGCAGTCAGCAATAACACCTGCCACGGCGCTGCAGCACTATTTGAATAACGGTGATAAAACGTTTAAATGGGAGATCAAAGACACCTATGATATAGGAGAGGTAAAGGCGTATGCCTTACTGCTTACTTCCCAGCAATGGCGGGAACATGTTTGGACACATCAGCTTACCGTACTGGTTCCTAAAGAAAACAGGTATGACGGGGCATTGCTCTTTGTTACCGGCGGTTCTATAAAAAACGGATTACCCAACTGGAACGGGCGCGATGATAAATTTAATATGGAAATGGCCGGTATGGCATCGGTAAATCATGCCATTGTTGCCGTGTTGAGACAAACACCTAACCAGCCCTTATACAATAATCTTACGGAAGATGCTTTGATATCCTTTACATTACACAATTTTAAAAAAGACAATGACTATAGCTGGCCATTGCTGTTCCCCATGGTAAAAAGTGCGGTAAGGGCAATGGATGCCATACAGGAATTTTCAAAGCAACAATTGCAGCATCCTGTGAACCGTTTTGTGGTTTCCGGGGCATCCAAGCGGGGTTGGACTACCTGGCTTACCGGCGCCAACGATAAACGCGTACAGGCTATCGCACCAATGGTGATTGATATTTTAAATATGCCGGTCAGTCTCGATTACCAGATCAAAGCGTTGGGCGATTACAGCGTACAGATCGAGGATTATGTGAAGCTGGGTATCCCGCAGGGGGCAAAAACAGAAAGCGGTGCGGCGGTTACCACTATGGTTGATCCCTATTCATATCGCAAAAATCTTACTATGCCCAAATTGATTTTCATGGGAACCAATGATGAATACTGGGTGGTGGATAATATCAAGAATTATCTCGACAGCATTCCGGGTAAAAACCTGCTGCATTATGTTCCCAATGCCGGGCATAACCTCGGAGGGGGTAAACAGGCATTCGAGGCGCTTGGTGCTTTTTTCGGTTCTACATTAACGAATACGCCTTATCCCGATTGCGCCTGGACCACCTCGGTAAGCAAGAAAGGTGTAAAAGTTAAGATCAAAGCCACCAAAAATGAATTGCAGGATGTGATCATATGGCATGCTGATTCTCCCGATACGGATTTTAGGAATGATAAATGGACCAGCAATGACCTTAATATTGCCAAAAAGAAAAAGCTTAAGATTACGGAGTCATTGCCGGCATCGGGCTACCGTGCATTTTATGTAGACCTGAAATATAAGGATGTAAATGGCAATCCCTATACCGTAAGCACCAGAGTGTTTATGACAAATACGAAGGCGGTCTTGTAATTAGTTTGGGAGTTTATAGTTTATAGTTTACTGGTTGAATCCGTTTCGGATTTGAAATTTGTTTGGTGCTTGTAATTTGGTTCTTGGTGCTTCCTTTTCGGATTTCGCTCCGAACGTTCGGAGTTTAGACTTCGGGTTTCGGAAGTTTACCGGATATTCGCTACCTTGAACCAACAAATTACGCTGTATGCTGTTACCTGTAGGAGACGATAACTCAGATCGTACCATTACTCCATACATCAACTACCTGCTGATCGCTGCCAATGTTTTCGTGTTCATTTTTCTGCAGGGTGCGGGCAGTGACCTTGTATTCACTTATGCCTATTCTGCCGTTCCTGCGGAGATCCTTACGGGAAGGGATTTTATAACTGCACCGGAGATCATTGTTGATCCTCATACAGGGCAGCAGTTTGAGTTGCCCGGACTGCAACCTACACCCATACCGGTGTATTTTACATTATTCACCTCCATGTTCATGCACGGAGGCTGGGCGCACCTCGGCGGCAATATGTTGTACCTGTGGATATTTGGCGATAATATTGAGAACAGGTTGGGGCATGCACGTTACCTGCTGTTTTATCTTCTCTGCGGAATCATCGCTTCCCTCAGTCATGTATTTTCCACCCTGATGCTCAACCACAGCTCCCTGGTACCCAGCCTGGGTGCTTCAGGCGCCATTTCGGGGGTTTTAGGCGGATATCTCTTATTATACCCCATCCGCAAAGTACATGTGGTTTTACTCTGGTATATTGTATCTGTTCCCGCTTTGCTGGCATTAGGGTTATGGATCGCCTTCCAGGTGATCAGCGGCTTGGGCATGCTGGGAGGAGAGGAGAGTGGTGGGGTAGCTTATGCCGCGCATATCGGGGGATTCATTGCGGGATTTTTACTGGTCAAATTTTTTGATCCGGTAAAAAGGGCGGTAGCGCGCGATCCTTTTATAAGAAGGATAAGATGATGTATGGTTGACGGGCCATCTGGTATGAGGTTACAGGTTTGAGGTGTAAGGCATAAGCCGACGCCCTTTTCTGATTGCTGATTTGTTGATTTCTGATTTGTCTTTGCCGACAGCTTCCCTACGGATTTTTGAAGTTTGAAAGTTTATGGTTTTTAGTTTACTGTTGGGATTTGTTCGGATTTAGAGCTTATGGCTTCGGATTTGATCTTTATTTGGTTCTTGTGATTTGTTATTTGGTTCTTTTCCTTCGGATTTCGCTCCGAACATTCGGAGTTCAGGCTTCGGATTTGATTGTTTCACGCAGCGGGCGCAACGGAGCAGCAAAGGGAGATACATTACCCATGTTTTGGGAAGTTTACGGTTTTTAGTTTGTATTTCTTCGGATTTAGAGCTTATGGCCTCGGATTTGATTTTTATTTGGTTCTTGTGATTTGTTATTTGGTTCTTTTCCTTCGGATTTCGCTCCGAACGTTCGGAGTTTGATCTTCGGGCTTTATTTGGTTCCTGGTGCTTATTTCCCGAACTTGTCGGAAAATTTCATTTGTGAAGAAAATAGGCTTCCCTTTTCTTTTCTTTTTCCTTTTTTATAATAACACACATGCTCAGCATGACTCCTCACATCTGCGTATTACGCTGCTTACCTGCAGCCCGGGAGAAGAGTTATATTCCACCTTTGGTCACAGCGCTTTGAGAGTCACAGACAGCACAACATTTACCGATTACGTATATAATTACGGCACGTTTGATTTCAATCCCGACTTTTACCCGAAGTTCATACGCGGTAAATTGCTGTATTATCTTTCTGTGGAAACCTACCCCGATTTCATTTACAGCTATCAGGTGGAACAACGGAGCATAGAGGAGCAGGAGCTGAACCTGAGCGGAGAAGAAAAAACAAAGCTGAAAGCTGCCCTGCAGTTGAATGCTTCCGGCAATAACCGGTTTTACAAATATGATTTCCTGTTCGATAACTGCGCCACGCGTATTCGTGATATGGTAGGCAATAATACCGCCGGGCCGCTCACTATAAAAAACATCCTGCCTTACCCCGGCATTTCATTCCGCAATCTTATTCACAATTACCTGAACCGTAACGGGATGTACTGGAGCAAGCTGGGGATTGACCTTTTGCTGGGCAGCGGGCTTGATAAAGCGGCCCGCAATGAGCAAACCATGTTTTTGCCCGATTATCTTTACAAAGGTTTTGACAGCGCCGGTATTGGCAGCAAACCCCTGGTAAAAGAAAAGCGCCCTATTTATAACCCACCGGTTGCAGCAACCGTGCAAAAGCCATTTTTTACTCCCTTGATTGCTTTTGCAGCAGGCATGGCGATATTTATCATACTATCCCTCGTAAAGCAGAAATGGAGCAACAAATTGCTACGCTTGCTTGACTTCCTGCTTTTTTTCTCTGCCGGCTTATTGGGTATGCTGCTTGTGTTTATGTGGACAGGAACCGACCATGTACTGTGCCGCAATAATTATAACCTGTTGTGGGCACCGCCGTTTCACGCCATTGCCGCTTTTTTCCTGAACAGCAGGAAAAAGATCATGAATCAATACATGGCGCTGTGTGTTATAGTGTATGCGTTGCTGTTAGCCTTTTGGGTAATATTGCCGCAGGAGCTGAATAAAGACCTGGTTCCTTTAATTCTTTTATTGATCTGGCGAAGCTGGAAGCAATTTAAACAGACTGAAAATGGACGGAAAAATGCTCATGTATGATGGCGCCCGTATTTATTATGAAACGGAAGGTAGCGGACCTCCCATAATGCTGATTCATGGGTTCGGGGAAGACGGCACCATATGGCGTTACCAGCGTGCTTTTTTGAAAGAACACTTTCATCTTATTATTCCGGACCTTCCTGGAAGCGGAAGGTCCGACCTGCTTCCCATTTCTCCGGGGCGGGTATCTTCCACGATTGAAATATATGCAGATTGCATGCAGCGGGTGCTTGAAAAAGAAAGCATTGAACAGTGCACTATGCTGGGACACAGCATGGGGGGATATATAGCCTTGGCCTTTGCTCATCATAATCCGGGGCGCCTGAGCGGGCTGGGACTTGTGCATTCCACAGCTTTTGCCGATAGTGGGGAGAAGAAAGAAGTACGCAGGAAAGGCATTGTGTTTATACAACGATATGGCGCTCAGGAATTTTTAAAACAATCTATTCCTAATTTGTTCGGAGAAGCCTTTACCCGCGAGCATCCCGAACAAATTCATGCGCTTATTGCTTCCTCATCCAACTTTACGGATGCTGCCCTCGTACAATATTATGAAGCAATGATGAAAAGACCCGACCGAACGCCCACCTTAAAAAATGTTGCAATTCCGGTGCTGTTTATTATAGGAAGGGAAGATAAAAGCGTATATTTACAAGACAGCCTCAAACAGTGCTACCTTCCCGCAAAAGCACTTATTAATATCCTCCACCGTACAGCTCACATGGGAATGTGGGAACAGAAAGACCAGGTCAATGACACCATTATGAAGTTTCTGAACTACATACGTGATGCCTGATGTAATAAAATATCTTTTTGTAACGGTTGTTTTCCTGGGTATTTGCCTTGCTGTTAAGGCAAGGCACATTACAGGAGGTGAGCTGTCGTATATCTGCACCGGTTCATCAGGCAGCAGTTTCAGTTACCAGGTTACGCTTAAGCTATACCGCGATTGCTTTTCCACCGGCGCCCAGTTAGATCCCGTTGTACCTATTACTGTTTACCAGAAGGACCAAACCGGCACTACGTTCTTCAACAATTACCAGGTCAACATGACAAGAAGGGATGAGCTCCGGTTGGGGAGCCCGGGTGAATGTATTGATAATCCTCCGGCAGTATGCTATGAAGTGGGCATTTATATTTTTACGGTTACCCTGCCTGCATCAACTTATGGTTACACCATTACATTCCAGAGATGCTGCCGCATCGAAAATATGTCAAACGTAGCCGGGTCGGGACAGGTGGGGGCAACATATACTGCTGATATACCGGGAACATTGCTTTTACCGGACGGACCCAAGAACAACAGCCCTGTTTTTGCCACCAAGGATACGGTGATTGTATGCGAGGACAATTTTTTCACTTACGATTTTGGCGCTATAGATAATAATGACGGCGATTCCCTGTCGTATAGCTTCTGCTCTGCCTATGTAGGAGGAGCTTCCCGCGAGCCTCAACCCAATCCTGCACTTCCTCCTCCTTATGCTTCCGTGCCTTATGCTTTTGGCTTTGGCGATGGCTCCCCGATGGGCGCTAATGTAACGATCAATACCAGAACCGGTATGGTTTCAGGCATAGCACCCGCTTCGGGAGTATACGTGGTTACGGTTTGTGTAAGTGAATACCGGAAAGGCATATTGTTCAACGTACACCGTAAAGATATACAGATCAAAGTGGCTTCATGCTCTATGGCCGCCGCATCACTGGAGCCGGAATATATAAGCTGCGATGGTTTTACCGTTGACTTCCGCAACAGGAGCAACAGCTCATTAATAAAAACATATTTTTGGGATTTTGGCGTTACGGGAAGGACAGATGACACCTCAACCCTTGCGCGGCCTTCCTTTACTTTCCCGGATACGGGCGTTTACCGCGTTATGCTGATCACCAACCGCAATGATAATTGCTCCGATACCGCATTCAGTGTTGTAAAAGTGTACCCCGGCTTTTACCCGGGATTCACATTCAGTGAAGGCTGCAAAGATGTGCCTATCCGGTTTACCGATACTACCAGGGCAAACTACGGACTGATAAACTCCTGGCAATGGGATTTTGGGGTTCCCGCTACCTCAACGGATACCTCTCGCAGCAGACAGCCGCAATATACTTTTACAGAGTCGGGCACTTACCCCGTAGCCCTTACCGTTAGCAGCAACAAAGGATGTGTAAGTACGGTAAGGACCGATCTTGTTGTAAGGGACAAACCGCTTCTAAGTGTGCCTCACGACACCTTGATGTGTGATATTGATACCATTGCCATTACTGCTACCGGTGCCCCCGGAACCTATACCTGGTCGCCAGGCTATAATATACAGCCGGCAGGCGCCACGGCTAAGCTGAGCCCGGATGTGACCACCACCTATACGGTTAGCCTGACTACTGTGCCCGGCTGCACATCCACCGATACCGTTAGGGTAAAAGTGGTGAGCTTTGTTACATTGAATGCCGGTGCCGATACTACCATATGCTTAACCGATGGCGTACAGCTCAATCCTTCCAGCGATGGCCTGACTTATACATGGACACCTGCGGAAACGCTCGACGGTCCCGGCACAAAGCAGCCGGTGGCCACCCCCATTGAGGAATTCACGGTTTACAGCGTTACTGCCAGGATAGGAAAATGCGCTGCTACGGATAATATCCGCGTCAGAACAGTACCTTACCCGCAGGTGATCACAATAAATGACTCGTCTATCTGCTATGGAGAAAGGATCCGGCTGTTTGCATCAGGAGGGGCTTTTTACCGGTGGTCGCCTGCGCTGTCGGTCAGTAATTTTAATGTACCCGACCCCTTTGTTTCCCCTCCGGTAACCACTACCTACACGGTGAGTGTAACGGATACATTAGGCTGTCCCAAGCCCAGCTTAAAGGATGTGGTGATCACTGTTATACCGCCTGTGCCGGCATTCGCGGGAAATGATACCGCCGTTGTTATCGGACAACCGCTGCAATTACAGGCCACAGGCGCTGAAATATATAAATGGCATCCTCCGAGCTACCTGAATGATACAGATATCGCTGACCCTGTAGCTACTTTTATTCCCGAAGTAAGCGACAAGATCACTTACTCGGTGAAAGTAAGCACGCCGGAAGGTTGTTTTGCATATGATACCGTTAATGTAAAAATATTCAGAACGGCGCCGGATATATTTGTAGCGGATGCTTTTACACCTAATAACGACAGGCTCAATGATGTGTTCAGGGCTATACCTGTTGGGATAAAGCAGTTTGATTATATCCGGATCTTTAACCGGTGGGGGCAGCTCATGTTCTCTTCAAACACCCCGGAAGTAGGGTGGGACGGTACTTTCAAGGGAAAGGAACAAGCCAGCGACACCTTTGTATGGATGGTAAGAGGAACGGATTACCTGGGAAGGGTGATCGAAAAGAAAGGAACACTGGTGCTGATCAGGTAATGGAAACCCTGGCAGGAAATCCGAAGATAAAGCACCAAAGGTCAAATCACAAAAGACAAATAAAATCCGAAGCTCAAACTCCGAACGTTCGGAGCGAAATCCGAACGAAATACAATTTCAAATATCAAATCAAAAATCTCAAATTCGAACGCAACAATAAACTACAAACTGTAAACTTCCAAACTACATCCTCATGTATCTTTCTGTATAAATGCTTGGAAGGAATTTATTCCGATCATCTTTTCGGTAATGAACCCTTCTGCGTAAGGCACCCCGATCATTTTGCCGAACATGGCATGCCGGCCTATGATGGAGTTCAGGAAGCCGGGCGTTGAAATATAGGTTTGTGGCTCATCGCTGGCATAGCTATCAGAGTGGAATTGCGATGCATACGCTTTTATGGAATCCAGCTTTTGTTCGAAAACGGGACTTATATCGTAGACGAAATCGGGCTCGTAATACCTGTCCTGTATATAATGAAAAATATATTTGGGGCGCCAGTGTGCCTGCGGATCGCCATGATCATCGGATGTCTCTATTTTTCTTAACCCGCTTAAAAAGCAGGCATCTTTGATCAGGTGTCCTGCTCTTCCATGATCCGGGTGACGGTCGTCCAGCGCATTGGCCAAAACAATTTCAGGCCGGTACTTCCGGATAGCGCTGATGAGCAGGCGCTGGTGCGCTTCATCATTTTTAAAAAAGCCGTCGGCCATGCTCAGGTTTTCGCGGATGTCTAATTGCATGATGGTTGCTGCCGCAGCAGATTCCTGTGCTCTTAATGCCGCGCTGCCCCTCGTGCCCAGCTCTCCGCGGGTGAGATCAAGCACGCCTGTTTTTTTATTCCTGAGCTTTTCCATCAGTAAGGTGCCTGCACAGCCAAGCTCTGCATCATCGGGGTGCACGGCAATAGCGAGTATATCTAATTTCATAAGCTGCAAAAGTAAGGTAAAGAAGAATGGCAGCTTACTTTTGAGGATTGTCTTATCGGTATTGACCTGTTGCTGGTAGAAGGGAGCGGGAGACAGGTAAAGTGCAGATTTTCATGTAGGTTTGCAGCGGTTGTATTTTCAGTGTTGCTACACCTGCAAGGTGTGGCTGTATCCTTTAAAAAGACAATATTATGGTAAGATCATATCCGGCATCTCCCGGTGCGCGTTTCCGGCAGGCAATGAGAGAAGAAGATCCTTTACAGATCGTTGGAACCCTCAATGCCAATCATGCTTTACTGGCAGAGCAGGAGGGATTTAAAGCCATCTATTTATCGGGTGGGGGAGTAGCGGCGGGGTCTTTAGGCATACCTGACCTGGGCATTACAACCCTCGATGATGTGCTTACCGATATTTACCGCATTACCAATGTGACTGCCACTCCTTTACTGGTGGATGGAGATACAGGCTTTGGGCCATCGGCCTTTAATATAGCACGTACCGTGAGATCGCTGATCAAAGCAGGTGCCGGGGCATTGCATATAGAAGACCAGGCAGGCGCCAAGCGATGTGGTCACCGTCCAGGTAAAGAAATCGTAAGCGCAGGGGAAATGTGCGACAGGATCAAAGCGGCAGCCGATGCCCGTACCGATGAGCAGTTTGTAATTGGAGCCCGAACCGATGCTTTGGCAAATGAGGGACTGGAAAAAACAATAGAAAGGGCTGTGGCGTACAAAGCAGCAGGGGCTGATTTTATTTTTGCCGAAGCGGTTACCGATCTTTCGCAGTATAAGAGATTTACTGATGCTACCGGTATCCCGGTATTGGCCAACATTACCGAATTTGGAATGACCCCTTTATGGACAGTGGCGGAGTTAAAAGATGCCGGTGTGAATATGATACTATATCCGTTGAGCGCCTTCAGGGCTGCCAACAAAGCGGCACAACAGGTTTTTCACAGCATCCGCACCCAGGGCACTCAAAAAAATATGATCGACAGGATGCAAACCCGTGCCGAGCTTTATGAGAGCATTGGTTATTTCAGCTATGAAAAAAAATTAGACGAGCTTTTTTCAAAAAATAAAGAAACGTTATGACCGATACTGCAATACCGGGATTTAAGCCCAAAAAAAGTGTAGCCCTTTCAGGTGTGGCGGCAGGCAACACTGCCTTATGTACCGTTGGTAAAAGCGGGAATGACCTGCATTACCGGGGATATGATATCCTTGATCTTGCCGAAGGGGCGGCATTTGAGGAGGTGGCTTATTTGCTGATCCATGAGCAATTGCCTACAAAGGCGCAACTGGCAGCTTATAAAACAAAGCTTGCCGGTTTGCGGGGACTTCCGGCTGTGGTGAAGCAGATCTTGGAAGAGATTCCTGCTGGCGCTCATCCAATGGACGTGTTGCGCACCTATACTTCTGTGTTAGGTACGGTAAGTCCTGAAAAGGATGATCATCATGTTGCAGGAGCAAGGGCTATTGCCGACAAGCTGCTGGCTTCTTTCAGCTCCGCATTATTGTACTGGTATCATTTTTCCCATCATGGCCGCCGTATAGAAGTAGAAACCGATGATGAAACTGTTGGTGCTCATTTCCTGCATTTGCTTCACGGAAAAAAAGCCAAAGATTCCTGGCAGAAAGCCATGCAGGTATCTTTGAACCTGTATGCAGAGCACGAATTCAACGCCTCCACTTTTACAGCCCGGGTCATTGCAGGAACAGGTTCTGATATGTATTCGTGCATTGCAGGTGCTATCGGTGCATTGCGCGGACCAAAACACGGGGGCGCCAACGAGGTGGCGTTCGAGATCCAGAGCAGGTATGCGTCGCCGGAAGAAGCTGTAGCCAATATCAGATCAAGGCTGGCAAAAAAAGAGGTGATCATCGGTTTTGGTCACCCGGTATATACCGTATCTGATCCCAGGAACCAGGTGATAAAAAAGACTGCCCGGCTTTTATCGGAAGAAGCAGGGGATATGCAGTTGTTTAATATAGCGGAAAGCCTGGAAACGCTGATGTGGAATGAAAAGAAAATGTTTCCTAACCTGGATTGGTTTTCGGCTGTGTCTTACCATTTAATGGGTGTGCCTACTTTGTTCTTTACTCCTTTGTTTGTAATATCAAGGGTTACGGGATGGAGCGCGCATATTATAGAACAGCGCAGCGATGGCAAGATCATACGTCCCGGCGCCAATTATACCGGGCCGGAGAACAGGGAGTTTGTGCCGATAGAGAAAAGATAAACCCCCAGCCGGGAGAAAGAACCAAATGACAAGAACCAAAAAAAATTCAAATCCGAAGTCCAAACTCCGAACGTTCGGAGCGAAATCCGGATGGAATATAATTTCAAATCCCAAACGGATACAACAGTAAACTAAAAACCAGAAACTCCCAAACTTCGAAATCCGAAGCCGGATGCAATCTCAAATATTAAATATCAAATCTCAAATAACGATATGTCACCACTCTCCAACAAACGTCCCCCGGTTGATAAAGTCATTACAGACATTGCCGATTATGTGCTGAACTATGAAATTCAAAATGAGCTGGCGTGGAAAACCGCGCATTATTGCCTGCTGGATACTTTAGGCTGTGGACTGGAAGCATTGACCTATCCCGCATGTACAAAATTATTAGGCCCTATTGTGCCCGGTACTATTGTGCCCAACGGCGCTAAAGTGCCCGGTACTTCTTATCAGTTGGATCCTGTACAGGCAGCATTCAATATCGGCGCCATGATCCGCTGGCTCGACTTTAATGATACCTGGCTGGCGGCGGAATGGGGACATCCCTCGGATAACCTGGGAGGCATACTGGCCGCTGCCGACTGGCTTTCGCGCACAGCCATTGCCGGTGGTAAGCCGCCATTGACCATGAAAGCCGTACTGGATGCTA
>CAZREP010000123.1:0-15661 GCA_964599035.1 uncultured Terrimonas sp.
CTATTGATGATATTCCCCGGGCTTTGTCGTTTACCTGCCTTGAGGTACCGGATGACGCCATTGAAACTATCTCATTGGGCAAACTTCCGGGCAACTGGACTTCATGGCCACATCCAAAGGAAACCAGGGATTTTGGAGACAGCTTATTGCTTTCAGCAGGATCACTGATATTAAAACTTCCTTCTGCTATCGTGCCCGACGAATTTAATTATGTAATTAACCCATTGCATTCCCACATCAAAGAAGTGAGGATAATATTAGTAAAGGATTATGCGTATGATGTACGCTTGAAAAGCTAATGAACGGGAAATAAACCTATTCGTGCCTGCCCTGCCGGTTCAGGCGGGCATTCGCGGCATTAATTCCTGCATTCTATAGCCTTCTATCTCCTGAAAACCAGTGCATTTGCGATAAGATGCTGATTTTCTACGATTTTGGCGGCTCATCGCAGCTAAGGGTATTCTTATAGAATAAGCCGCTTTATACTTCTTTTAACAAATTCTTGTTGCTTCCTTTACAGTCTAAACTTTTAAAAATGATAAGACTAATCGCTGCATTCCTTTTTGTGCTTTTTCTTTCTTCATGTGCCCAATCCATAACGCCATATCAGGCAGCTAACGGAGGGTACAAGAAATGCCGTGATATCAGGTAACGTAGAAGTGAGATATATGTGACTGTTCCGCATGATGTGATAATATCATTGTTGTACAGAACATAGATAAGGTTAACGGTACTTTTACTTTGCTAAGTCTGACACCCACTACAGGAAAGTTTGAATTCCTTAATTTATATTGCAGGAGTTTAGACTTTTCTTTTTTTATTTCATGATCATACTATGCAGGTAACGGTAACATATAAAAAGGAGCAGGTATTGCAGGCATTACGGTATCATTTTATCAGTAAGCGCGAGATCAAGTTCATGATCATACTGGTAAATGTTTTCACCACCGTGGCTGCTGTTTTATTTTATAATAAGAAGGTAACGCCACTGGCTTTTTTTATCAGTTTCTTTTTATGGGTGATGCTTATGCTCGCTTTCTGGCGCTGGTTGCCGGGTACGATATACAAGAGATCTGCCACCTTTAAAGACCGGTTCCTGGTTTCCCTGGAGGAGAACCATTTTTTTATTGAAAATCCCAAAGGAAACAAATCCTGGGCATGGAGGGAGTTCAGCGAGATGGTAGAAACACCTCATTTCTTTCATCTTTATTTTAATCCTCGGAGTTTCTTTTTACTACCCAAAGATGCATTTGAAGATAGCGACAGGGTGCATGAAGCAAGAACGCTGTTGAAGGAAAAGATAAAGAAACACAAAGCATAAATAAGGCTTGCTGTTTAACGGTCCGCATATTTTTCCTATGCCACGAATGCACGAATAATAGAATCAAAAATGCATTATATATTTCGTGAATTCTGTACAACTTCCTATCTGTATTGCTACTGTAAACGCTGCTATAGTTCACTTATCATCAACGACTATGAGTCGGCTGGTGGCTTTATTTGCATAATGATATTAAGGTTATGTCGCTGAAGTTACAGTAGTACCCAAGCTAAATCAGGGCTCCTTCCCGAAAACGGGCCGTACATCGTTTTCGGGTGGCTTTTGGTTACTTTTTCCACAAAAAGTAACAAAGAAGAAAATAACAGGGTTGTAGTTAGTGACTGTTCTCTGTTGTATTTATAAATCAGTCCGTTTACGGACCGCTGGAATTAGTGGCAGGAATAGGTTAGCTTTTCAAAAGACTAATTTTAAACAGTTTCTTAGCAGCATACCTTTAGACCAAACCTTTTTAGTCAGCCCGGGAGCGGTCGCTGCTCCTTGCACTATATCAAACATGAAATGTGGGAAGAGGAACAGTTTCTTACCTAATCCTCCTGCTTTTCACGAACAAAAAACCGGATGCTTCCTCATCGGGCACCCGGTTTTGAAAGTATTTTGGCAGGCAACTATTGTATATTCGGATTTTTTGCAAATCCCATCTTGGCTTCTATGCTTAAAGTGGCATGAGGTACTGCGCGTAACCTGGCTTTGTCTATTAGTTTACCGGTAACCCTGCAAATACCATATGTTTTATTTTCAATGCGCATCATGGCTTTTTCAAGGTGGTCGATATACTGGATCTGCCGGCTGGCCATTTGGCTCAGTTGTTCTCTTTCCATGCTGATACTGCCATCCTCCATGGTCATATACCGGTTCTCACTTTCATCTCCTCCCATATCGTCTTTGCGCGTAATAAGCCCCTGCAGGTAGTTAAGTTCCTTTTTTGCCGCTTCCAGTTTACGTAATATCAATTCTTTAAATTCAAGTAATTCTGAATCACTGTATTTCATAGTAGGTACGCTTTGCTGTATTTGTGGCCGGTCGAGTACAGACTGGGTAAATTCGGGCTCATATTTCCTGGCAGTGCTCGTGCTCAGCTTGGGAATAACAACAGGTTTTATTTCTTTTGGCTTTTCCGTTTTTTTTGTTTGTCCGGGCTTTGAAGCCGGTTGTTTTATTGCAGGCGCCGGCGCTTCGTGGGCTGTTTTCTTCACCGGCTCATGCTTTGGAGCATGCACCGGCTTTTTTACAGGAACTGCCGGCTTTGCAGGTGTTTTTGAATGTACCGGTTTTTTAGTTTCCACTTTTTTTGCTGCTTTCCTGGCAACAGGCTTTTGAGCTACTGCTTTGGCAGGTTTATTAGCCTGCCTGGCAGGCTTTGCAGCCTTTTTAGGCGCAGGCTTTGCCACTTTTGCCGCCTTTGCCACTTTTTTGGGAGCTGCTTTAGCAGGCTTAGCCTTGGATACCGTAGCCTTTTTTGTTGTTTTTTTGTTGGTTGCCATGCACTTATGCTTTTTTGGTCACTAAAATTTTTAAAGGTATGTCGTTTACATCTATATCAATACCATCCTTAATATCTGGTAACCATTCTATTTTTTCTGCCAAAATTTCCGCGCAAATATATGTATTAAATTCAGTGATGGACGGTTTGAGCACAGGATTTTCAGATAGTTTTACCAGAATCCTGTCGGTGAGTTCATAGCCGTTGTCTTTGCGGATTTTTTGTATCCTGTTAATGATCTCCCTTGCATTTCCTTCCTTTTCCAACGCCGGGGTTATAGTAATATCGAGTGCTACTGTAAGTGCTCCTTTATTGGCTACCGTCCACCCGGGAACGTCTTCGCTGAGGATCTCCACTTCCGACAATTGGATCGGTATCTTTTCCCCGTTAATGGCAAGCTCGTAAACACCATTCTTTTCGATGGCAGCTATATCAGCCTGGGTAAATGCCGCGATGGCAGCGCTTACAGGCTTCATTTTAGCTCCCAGTTTTTTGCCCAGTGCTATAAAGTTGGGTTTTATTTTTTTGCTGATAAAGCCATTAGTTTCAGAGATATATTCAATTTCTTTAATGTTTACTTCATTCCTGATCAGATCTTCCACTTTAGTTATTTGCTCACGCATGGCCTGATTTAAAACGGGAATAAGCACTTTCTGCAGGGGTTGGCGAACTTTTATGTTTACCTTTTTGCGCAGGGAAAGAATGAGGGAGGAGATATCCTGTGCTATTTGCATTCTTTCTTCCAGGGCTTCATCTATTGCCAAGGGGTCCGCTTCAGGAAAGAGGGTGTGGTGCACAGACAGCGCGTTGCTCCGGGCAGATACCGAATTCAGGCAGCGGAACAGCGCGTCGCAGAAGAACGGTGAAATGGGCGCCATCAGTTGCAATACTGTTTCCATGCATTCGTAGAGGGTTTGATAAGCGCATATTTTGTCATGCTCATCTTCGCCTCCGTCCGACTGCCCGCGGCGGGCAGGTTTCCAGAACCGGCGGCGGCACAGCCTTACGTACCAGTTGCTTAAATGTTCATCTACAAAATCTTCAATGGCCCTGCCGGCATGCGTGGGCTCGTAATCGTCCATATACCCGGTTACCCGCTTTTTCAGGCTGTTTAAGGAAGAAAGTATCCACCGGTCTATTTCCGGCCGCTGCTGCAAGGGAATATAGGCTTCTTTGAAGGCAAAGCCGTCCACATTCGCATACAGGACGAAGAACTGGTAGGTATTATACAGCGTACCAAAAAATTTGCGCTGTACTTCTTTTATTCCCTGCAGGTCGAATTTCAGACTATCCCATGGCGAAGCGTTGGTGATAAGGTACCATCTTGTGGCATCTGCCCCAAACTGGTGAATAGTAGCGAAAGGATCCACTACGTTGCCCAACCGCTTGCTCATTTTATTCCCGTTCTTATCCAGCACCAGCCCGTTGGAAACACAGGTCCTGAAAGCCAGACCGGAATATTTTTCATCATTTACTTCAAAGCCGGATCTTTTAAGCTCCTCCTGTACGGTTTCCTTGAGTAAGCTGCCCAGGGCGTGCAGGGTATAAAACCAGCCACGTGTCTGGTCAACCCCTTCAGCAATAAAATCTGCGGGGTAGTTCTGTGCAAATATTTCCCTGTTTTCAAAAGGGAAGTGCCATTGTGCATAAGGCATAGCCCCGCTGTCGAACCATACGTCTACCAGGTCGGGCACCCTTTTCATTGGCTTGCCGGTGGTGCTTACCAGGATCACTTCATCTACATAAGGTTTATGAAGATCCAGTATGCCGTTGTGTAAATAATTTTCGTTTACATTGCCTCCCAGTATTTGATTCGCCTTCCTGATCTCCTCGTTCAGTTCATTGATGGAGCCGATACACTTCTCCTCGCTGCCGTCTTCCGTTCTCCACACCGGCAACGGCGTTCCCCAGAACCGGCTCCTGCTCAGGTTCCAGTCGACCATATTCTCTAACCAGTTGCCGAAGCGTCCTTCGCCGGTTGACTTCGGCTTCCAGTTGATGGTTTTGTTCAGCTCCACCATCTGGTCTTTCAGTGCCGTTGTTTTAATGAACCAGGCGTCTAAGGGGTAATACAGCACCGGCTTATCCGTTCGCCAGCAGTGGGGGTAATTGTGCTCATATTTTTCAATCTTAAAGGCCCGGTTTTCCTTCTTGAGCTTTACGCATATATCAACATTTACATCTGTGTAATCTTTTTCGTCCTTATAATTTTTTACGTACCGGTGGCTGAACTCTCCCATCCCGTCTATAAACTTCCCTTCCCGGTCAACCATGGTAAGAATGCCGACATTGTATTTTTTCCCTACTTTGTAGTCCTCCGCGCCAAAGGCAGGGGCGGTGTGCACTATGCCCGTACCATCCTCGGTGGTCACAAAATCACCCGGTATAATATGAAAAGGCTGCGCACCGGGTGTAATGGTTTCAATTACCTCCGTTGAGTTGGCTTCGAAGGGTAAAAGCTGTTCATAAGCTATCCCTTCAAGGTCGTTACCCTTAAATACTTTTAATATTTTCCAGGGCAATCCTTTGGTTTGGGGAGAGTAGCTCCCGAAATCGCCGTTTTGCTCCTCCGCTTTAAAGTAAGCAGGCAGCAGGGCTTTTGCAAGTACCACATTCACCGGCAGATGGGTATAGGGATTAAAGGTTTTTACCAACGCATACTCAATGCCGGCGCCCACGGTAAGCCCCAGGTTGGAAGGAAGGGTCCATGGAGTAGTGGTCCAGGCAAGAAAAAAGACCTCATCACTTTCGGCAGCATCAAACAAAAAGCTGCTTTTGTCATTTTCCACCGCTTTGAACATTACCACTGCCGAAGTGTCCTTTACCGTTTTGTAGGTGCCGGGCTGGTTCAACTCATGCGAGCTTAAGCCGGTACCGGCAGCAGGCGAATAAGGCTGGATGCTTACACTTTGATAAAGCAGGCCTTTTTGATATAATGCTTTCAGCGCCCACCAGAGCGTTTCGATATAGTTGTTCTCAAAAGTGATGTAAGGATCAGACAGATCTACCCAGTAACCCATCTTATTGGTCAGCTCATCCCATTTGTCTTTATACTTTAGTACTTCCCGGCGACAGGTGGCATTGTACTCCTCTACCGATATTTTCTTTCCTATATCTTCTTTTGTGATCCCCAGCATCTTTTCCACACCTAACTCCACCGGAAGTCCATGGGTATCCCATCCCGCTTTGCGTTTTACCTGGTATCCTTTCATTGTTTTATAGCGGCAAACCATATCCTTGAGGGTGCGGGAAATAACGTGGTGAATACCGGGCATGCCGTTGGCGCTGGGGGGACCTTCATAAAACACAAAAGGAGGTGCTCCGTTGCGCAGGCTTATGCTTTTTTCAAAAGCCTGATCCCCGGTCCATTTTAATAATACTTCCTGCTCTATTGCCGGCAGGTCCAATCCCGTAAATTCCTTATACCGTGCCATATCTACCCAAAAAATGTTGGCGAAGTTACAGAAATATAAGCGATTTGCCGGTATTGTTCTTCATGGGATACCGGACCCTGTGGATCTTAAACTCAGCGAATAGCAGAGGATTTAAGGAATACGGTTAATCGGCTTTGAGTTTTGTGGAAAGGCGGAGCATAGAGGGGAAAAAAATTCCCCATGCCTCCTCCAATCAATCTATCTATGTTGCCTGTAGAGCTTATCAATGAGAAGAATATAAAGGCTATCCGATGTGGGTTATCTTCCGGTCATAAATTAATACCACAAACCGGTTATTCCGGAAAAATAAAATATTCACTTATCCACATCTTAGAACTTTGGCACAGTTTCTGAAAATTTAGTGGTTGTTGAAACGCAATACAATTGAAGCAATAATTTTTAGGTAAACATATAAATCGGGATACATAAAAATACTAAGATTTTCCAGGGTTTAGGGATTAGGGATCGAGGGGAGCAGTCGTGCTCCCTTCTTCTTTTTTAAAATCTCCTGTTTCTTATCCGGATTTTTTCTTTTTGGCATTTTCTTAACAGGGTGTTTGACCGGTCCTTTGCTTCCATGCTTCTTTTTATTGAGATGGGAACTTGTATTTCATACTCATAGTTTTATATCTTTACTGCGGACTTTGTATTTTACGTTCTCTTATTCCTGTAACCGTATACCCTTTTTCGCGCAGCAGGCTGATCAGTCCATACGGCCCGCCGAGGTGACCGGCACCTACGGCAAAAAATATTTGCTCTTTCTGCATGACACGTTCCATCACAGGCACCCATTTGTGGTTGCGGTTAAATAAAAGTGCCTCTTCCGATCCCGCAATATCGGGCGAAGACATAATGAACCGGTACAATGCTTCCACGTCTTGCTGCCGATATGCGTGAACCATTTTGACAAACTCTTTTTTCTGCTCATCAAACTCATTGATATACCGCATGACCATCTGCACCTGGACGCTGTCGGGCATATCGTCGAATATTTTCATCTGCTCTTCGATAGTTTCAAGCCCTTCTACCACTTTATGCTGTTCCTTTGCCATTTTTAGGAAGGTCATTTCGTACGATTTCGGCTGTGCACAGGGAAGACTTTTAAGTGTAAGCAGACCGAACAATACAAACGGTTTCATGGTATTCAGCAGGGTGAGCGGCATACCCATCGTATCCCGAAAAAAAATATTGAGTTTATTATAATCACTATCACTGAACATATCGCTCAGCTTTTTGCCCTGCAGCATCGACAGTTGCATCATTCTCATATTCATTGCCGGGTCGTCCATATCCACCTCAAGGAAAACTTTTTGCGCAGCCGCGAATTTGTCCTTTAATTGTTCGCTGATGGTAAAGTCTTCAGGGCAGATCATATGCACTGTACCATACAGGTAAGACGGGCTTCTGATACCATTCCCGGAAATTTCCCACAGGAGAGCATTGTCGCTGTCGGTTTGGGCAACCGTATGGTTAGCATACAATTGCTGTATAAACAGGGTGATCAATAAAACAGCGGATCTTTGCATGGTAGTAGTATTCTTTTAACGGCAATACATATCATTCTTCCATTTCAAGCAGCAGGTGTTTTAGCTTTTGGATATACCTTCCGTATAAGCGGTTGATGTACCACCTGTTGAATACATAGAAGATCATGGTAAAAATAGCGGTTACCAGCAGATATAACAAAGTAAATCCGGCAGTGTTGTATATACGGTATGATGAGTAGAATACCGGGATGTGCTTATAATGTAAAAGCGCATAGAAGAAAAGCATAACAACCGGCGCCATGAACGTACCGGCTATAAGATAGAGCCGTACATATTTTTCGAGCGTTGCCAGTTGTAAGCTGAGGTTGTATTTTACCCGGCATGCAGGACATTCCATAGCTTTGAGCAGTTTATTCTTTTTATAGTAATAGCCCATAAAAATGAGCGCCAGTAGTATGTATGCCCAGCTCACTTCTTTCAGGCGGCCACCAAACGCTATGAAATAGAATATCGCTATGATGGTAACGCAGGCAAGTACAGTAAGCAGCTCATAAAAAAGATGGCGTCTCATTTTTGAAACGAGGCTTTGAGAAGGAGCGCCAATATTCAGCAGGAGCTTCTTTTCACCCGCAGGGAACGCCCTGATATCAGACGTCGCCTTCCATACTTCTTTTAAATTTTCCAGTTCCATCGTTACTGTTTTAATTGCATCTTTAAAGCATCACTCACTCCGCCTGCCCGATATGCCTGCGCAGCTTTTCTTTAATGCGGTTCATCTTAACCCGCAGGGTAGGCTGACTGATCCCTAAAACTTCTTCCATTTCCTGGTAATTTTTTTCCTCGAGGTACAATATCACTATGGCTTTCTCAATATCCGACAGGTAGTTGACCGCCTGTTGCAGCATAGCGAGCCGTTCCTGCTGTTCCCTGTAGCTGTATTCGGGCATATCCGTGCTGCTGTCCGGCAATTCGCCTGCAATACTGATCCTCCGCTGTTGCTTCCTGAAATCGGAAATGGCGGTATTTAATGCGATCCGGTACATCCATGTGCTGATCCTGGCTTCATTTCTGAATTTGGGGAAAGCTTTCCATAGCTGCGCTAAAATTTCCTGGAAAAGGTCCTGCCGGTCATGTGCCGAATGACAATACATATGGCATACCTTATGTATAATGCCGGTATTTTCCTGTATTAATTCCAGGAACTGTTCCTGTATTTGATCTGTAGCCAAACTGCTATTGTACCTGCAAATATATTGGTCGGAACAACAGGAAAATTGTTACAGGTTAAACAATGAACTATTGTATACCCTTTAGCAGCGGGCAGGGGTTGACGCCTGCCTAACCTGACGGGCAGGACTCGCGTTCCGAAATTTCGGGAACGCCACATCTCCAGGCCCACTGTCAGGCAACTTCATTTAATAAAAAATTAAAACAAAATGTTATGAAAAAGAAATTATCAATGACCATTGCTATCATGCTGCTATGCCGGGTAGTAATGGCACAAACAATTAGTCCAAATACATCAACTTAATGTGGAGAAAGGAATGCAGCTCAAAACATCAGGCTGAACGGTGTGCTACTATTAAGATTTTGTAATAAAGCCGGCTCCCGCACCTTGCAAATACCTGATCCCGAAGAGAGCGGCCCGTATAGTGGGAAACATATGCGAAGAGCAAGCGCTCTGTATAGCAGAAAATGGTTCAGTTCTTATTGCAAAGAAATACAAAAGGTTTCAGCTCCGTTTGGTACATCATCTCCACCAGCACGTTCTGTTCCCGGAGGAGCTTGTATTTATTCATGTCAATGACTTCATTGGCCTTGCAAAAGGTATCGGCAGATTCCACATGAAAAAGGATTTCATTTAACTGCTCTACTTCATGCTCTATGGCCTGGTTGCTCATAGACTCATCTTTTAATAATACCAGGAGATCACGATTGGATGTTTTCATGTCTATGGGATTTCAATTATGGATAGTGTATTTACGATGCTAATAGCCTACCATTCCCTTTTTACTGGGACAACCACACCCTTTTTGCCCGCCTTTAAAAACACTGCATCCTGCCGTCATAACAGCTATCAGCAAAAACAGCACTAAAAACATTTTATACCTTCTTGTCCTCATTATTTTCATGCATTGCGGTGCAATGTAAATTTAAACTAAATTATCTTTAAATTATTGTTATAGTAACAGGGCTTTTATAAGTACAGACAATAATACCTATTTTAATTTGAATTCCGGCATGCGTTCTCTTAAAATCTTAGTGGCGCCTTTAGACTGGGGGTTAGGCCATGCCACCCGCTGTATTCCTGTTATAAATGAACTGCTTAGTCACGGATGTGCAGTATGGATCGCTACGGGCGGGAGCAGCCTGCAGCTCCTTCGTAAGGAGTTTCCCTTAGCATCTTTTCTGCCTTTGGAAGGATATCGTGTTTTTTACCATACGGCAAAAAACGATTTCAGGTATACGATAGCCAGGCAAATTCCAAAGATAAGGGCTTGTATACGGCAGGAGCATGCCTGGATAGAGGAAATGATGGATGAGCATCATTTTGATATTATTATAAGTGATAACCGGTATGGGCTGTATTCAAAAAAAGCATATTCGGTTTTTATTACCCACCAGTTGAATATCAGAACCGGGATGGGAGCCCTGGCTGATCTTTTGTTGCAAAAGATCAACTACCGGTACATTCAAAGATTTGATGCATGCTGGGTGCCTGATTTTGAAGGCCCCGAAAATCTTGCCGGAGGCCTGTCTCACCCTGCAACATTGCCTCCGCGCACCCGGTATATAGGCGCTTTGTCGCGGCTTGACAAAAAAAAAGATGGCAAAAAATATGACCTGCTGATCATACTTTCAGGCCCCGAGCCGCGCCGTACAATATGGGAGCAGGCATTATTAAAGGAGCTGGAAACATATAATGGGAATACGTTAGTAGTACGCGGACTACCAGGCAACAGCAACCCTATAAATGCAGCAGCATCCGTACAGGTTGTTGATTTTTTTTCATCGGATGCATTAAGCGTTGCTATCCGGCAATCGGAGTGGGTAGTTTGTCGCAGTGGGTATACTTCTGTTATGGACTTAGTGCAGGTGCAGCATAAGGCCATATTGATCCCTACGCCGGGCCAGCCCGAGCAGGAATACCTTGCAACATGGCTTCATCAAAATAAAGTGTTTTATACCTGTACCGAAGATACATTTACCCTGCCGCAAAGCCTGCACAATGCTGCAACTTTCCCTTTCGATTTTTCAATGTTCCTGCCGCGACTTTCAGCGTATAAAAAGCACATTGATGAATTACTACGGGGGGTACGCCATCATAATTCCGTTCAACAGTAATTCCACAACAACCAGGCCGTGCAGGATGCCTTAGCGCGAAACCGCTTTTAGCCCGATAACCGAGGCAATAAGCGTAGTGATGAAGAAGATGCGCCAAAAACCGGCGGGTTCTTTAAACACCAGTATCCCCACCAGGGCCGTGCCTACTGCTCCGATACCCGTCCACACGGCATAAGCGGTGCCAACAGGCAGGGTTTGGGTAGCTTTCACCAGCAAATACATGCTGATCAGGAGACATATCAAAAAGCCGGCATACCAAATCAGGGCTTCATTGCCGGTTGACTCCTTTGCTTTTCCCAGGCAGGAAGCAAAGCCTACTTCAAATAAACCCGCGATAATGAGCAGTATCCAGTTCATGGCAAATATGTTTGTGTGTGATAAAAATACTTTTGTTATGTAAAACGTGAAACGACAGACGATAAATGTGGGGTTCTCACATTTATCGTCTCACCTCTCACCAAGAAATACGAAAAATTATTGTTGACATAGCACCAGGTTGGACAGCGCTGCAGTTATAACAGCTTCACTGCTCTTTTCAGGTCTTCAGGGGTATCAATGCCCACCCCCTTGTAATCTACGATGGTCATGCGCAGAGGGATACCATGTTCAAGAAAACGAAGGCACTCAATTTTTTCGGCATCTTCGAGCGGTGTGACGGGCCACCGGGTAAATTTCAGCAATGCCTGCTTGCTGAACGCATAGATACCTATATGTTCGTAGTGTATAATAGCAATGGATTCATTTCGCGGATAGGGGATCACATTCCTGCTGAAGAGCAGGGAATTCATATTAAGGTCGGTAACCACTTTTACGATATTGGGGTTTTCGATCAGCTCTTTTTCTTCCAGCGGCCGCATCATGGACGCCACTTCCACCGTGTCATCTTTAAATAATTCAATGAGCTGCTGCAGCGGCTTATGCTTAACGAACGGCGTATCTCCCTGCACGTTCACAATAATATCCACATCCATGGCGGTGGCGGCTTCGGCAATACGGTCGCTCCCGCATTCATGCTCACGTGTGCTCATCACCGCGTTGCCGCCATGCCGGCTTATTTCATCGTAAATGATATCGCTGTCGGTTACCACCCATACCTCATTAAACAAACCGGTGGCAACGGTGTTGTCATGGGTATGCCGTATAACGGTTTTATCGCCAAGCATTTTCATCAGCTTACCCGGGAAGCGGGAAGCGGCATAGCGGGCGGGAATCATGGCAACGATCTTCATAGCAATAATTTTTCCAAAGATAGGATGTCATCAGTAATCCGTCTTAATGGTTTTGTCGAACGGGATCCTGAACTGATAGCCGATATTTTCATCATCCCTGCCCTCCAGCACATCCAGCCCGTAGGTGAGGTTACGCGGGTCTGCATAGGCAAAAGTGCCGAACATCCTGTCCCAAAGGGAAAAGATGTTGGCAAAATTGGTGTCGGTAAAGGGCCGTTTGTAGTGATGATGCACCTTATGCATATTGGGCGAAACGAATACCCAACTCAGCGGCCTATCGAGCCATAGCGGCACCCGTATGTTGGCATGGTTAAAATGCGTGAAAAATCCGGATACGCTTCGATACAGGAAATAATACCCGATGGGAATGCCCAGCACCAGTATCCCTATAATGGTTGAGGCTTCCCGGAACAGCCATTCTCCCGGGTGATGCCGGGTGCCGGTGGTTACGTCTACCTTGGTATCACTATGGTGGATCATATGGAATTTCCACATCCATTTATTTTTGTGCATCAGGTAGTGCGGGGCATACTGTCCGAAAAAATCAAGCAGGAAAAGAGAAAGTACCACCTTAACCCATACCGGCATATCGAATATATACAGCAGACCGAAATGATGCTCCGTTACCCACCCGCATACCTTAACAGAAGTGTAACCAAAAATAAGATTAAGCACCAGCGTGCAGGCCAAAAATACAAGGTTCACCCCGGCATGCCTGTATCTTTTAAATGAAAAACGGAAAAGCGGGTAGTAGCCTTCGATCAGCCAGAAAACGACCATTCCTCCCATTAATATCAATACCCGGTGAGCGCTGGGTATATGTTCCCAGTATTGAAGAAATGCGTTCATACCTGTAAATTATACAGAAAAGTTACGAAGATTTTTCGGGGATCAGTTTGAGGAAAAAACACCTGAGGATTTACCTGGCAGATCCTCGAATTCATATCCGCAGCTAAAGCAATGGTATATTTTTTTAATGCTTATGGCATAGCTGCCAAAAAGGAAAGTAAGCACAGCGCTTAGCCAGTTGCCCGATCTTTGGGGATTACTGATATATTCCACATCATGTGAATGGCAGTGCGGGCATTGCAACAGCGCTCTTTTCTCCTGATCAAACAACTCCAGCATTTCCATCGCTTTCTGCAGGTCAGGCTGGGCAACGGTTAGCTTTATCCCGCCAACGGCATTGGTTAGAATGGGATCAATGGTTACGGTATATTCGTCGCGCAGAAAACACGAGATCCCTTCACTTTGAAGCTTCCCGAGTATAATATTGGCATCAATATAATTATCGAAGCTCCTTATCGCTACAAAGTTCATAAGCCTGTAAAGTTACCTTATCGCTATTGATTCAGCATCAGTGGCATAGCGAGCATCAGCAGGTCTTCATCTTCTTCTTTATCTACCGGGGTTAAAATACCTGCTTTGGTAGGGGTTGACAGCTCCATTACCACCTCATTGCTGTCGGTAGCATTAAGGAGCTCTATTAAGAATCTGGCATTAAAGGCGATCTGCATATCTTCTCCTTCGTAGCGGCAGCTCATCCTTTCGTTCCCTTCGAAGCTGAAGTCAACGTCCTGTGCTGCCAGTTGCAGTTCGGCGCCGGTAATGCTGAGCGCCACCTGGTTGGTGCTTTTATTGCTGAAAACGCTTACCCTGCGCAGGGCATTCTGAAAGTCGGTACGGCTTACCGTCATTTTATACGGGTTTTCCGCCGGGATCACTACCTTATAATCGGGGAAGCGGGCATCTATTAGGCGGCAAACCAGTTCGGTAGTGCCATGTTCAATAAAAAGGTGGTTATTGTTATAAGATATTTTCAGCTCGTCTTCATTATCGGGGAGCGCACTTTTTAAAAGATTCAGCGGCTTTTTGGGAACAATAAAGCTATCTTTCTGAGGGCAGCTTACATCTGTTTTACGGTAACGCACCAGTCGGTGGGCGTCGGTGGCCACAAAAGTGATGGCTTTGGAGTCCAACTCAAAAAACACTCCTGTCATTGCAGGGCGGAGGTCATCGTTGCTTACGGCAAAAAGGGTTTTGTTAATGGCATTCACCAGGGCCGAAGACTGCATAGTAAACGTGTTGGTGTCTTTGGGTGCCGGCTCCTTGGGAAAATTATCGGGGTTTTCGCCCATTACTTTATACTTACCATTGTCGCTGGTGATCTCTACCCCGAAATTCTTATCTATGGTGAAGGTGAGCGGCTGGTCGGGAAGGTTTTTCAGGGAATCTATGAGTATCTTCGCCGGTATGCAGATACGTCCGCTGTCACGGGCTTCAATGTCGAGATGTATTTTCATCACCGTTTCCAGGTCGGTAGCGGCAACGGTAAGCTTATTCTTATCAATCTCGAACAGGAAATCTTCCAGTATAGGTAAAACCGTGTTTGCGCTAATAACACCGCTTATCTGCTGCAGTTGTTTCAGTAAAGCTGAAGAGGAAACGATAAATTTCATAAATCGCTTAAAATTAGGATTATGGCAAACGTACATAAATTTTTCGTCCCGGAATTCATTTACCCAACGGGGATGAAAAAATTTATATTCAATGGTCTGCCAATAAGTAAAAATTAAAATTTTCAGGTAAAATACAGGATCATGACAATAAAACTACCCCATTTTTTTAAACAATCTTAGATTACTAATCCACTAACTTTCAACCTGTACCGCATCATGTTGCCACGTACCAGTATACCGGGAGAAAAGGCTTTGATCAAAATAAAGCGCTACTGCGCCTACCAGGAGCGTAGCCATAAAGAGGTGATGGACAAATTATACAGCTGGGGTTTATATAAAAAAGCGGCGGAGCTGCTGCTCTCCCAACTGATAGAGGAGGGGTACCTGAATGAAGAACGCTTTGCCATACAGTTTGCCGGCGGGAAGTTTAGGATAAAGCATTGGGGCAAAAAGAAAATAGAGCAGGCGCTGAAAGAAAGGCAGGTGAGCAGCTACTGCATAAAAAAAGCCCTGCTGCAGTTAGACAGCGAAGCATATCATCAAACCTTGCAAAAGCTGGCAGGCGCCAAATGGGAGCAGTTGAAAGCAGAGAAGCATATTTTTATAAAAAAGCAAAAATTACAGGATCACCTGTTGCGGAAAGGCTATGAATATGAGCTTGTAAGGGAGGCGGCGGATCAGGTGGCTGTGTAAGACAGGTATTGAAAGACAAACGGACATTATTCCTCGCTTATTTTTAAGAGCAGATGATAAAAAAAGAACCTGAAATTCGTTCTGAACACTTACCTTTGCCGTCCTTTCATCCGGCCTTGGCGGAAAGGGCGTGGTGGCCCGTCTGGAAAAGGTAAATGATTTTGAAACCCGGTTCGCTTCTCCCGGACCTTT
>CAZREP010000124.1:0-12942 GCA_964599035.1 uncultured Terrimonas sp.
TGCTCTTGAAATCAAACGTTATGGCTGGTTTACCTTACCTTAATTTCTATAAAGAAATCAAGTGCTGTTGCTTCCAAACTTTCAAAGATCTTTATCTCTTATTTTGCTTCCGTTTTTAAACGGGTGGCAAAGGTAGTAAATTTATCATTTACAGCAAATTTTTTTACCTGAAATTTTCAGTTTTTTATGCTGATAAAATACTATTAATCATAGAACTACGCTCGAAAAAAGAACCGGACAGCAAAGTTATATTCACATTGTCTTTAAGCAAATTTTTTATTGCTTTTTTATGCACATTCCGGGTAACTGCTTAGTGATATCTTTAAGTGCTTTTTTGAACGGGTTGCAAAGGTAGGAGGTTTTATGAACTCACCAAATTTTTTTCCCTTTTCTACTGCGTAAAGCGTCGTTCGTTTTTTAAGAGCTATCCCTTTTTTCAAAAGCGGAGCGCAAAGATAGCCAGCTTTTACTTGCTGCCAAATCTTTTTTGAAAAAGAAACGATTTTTTTTGAAAACTTTATTCTTCTTCCCACCGGGAATAAGCTGCCATCAAATGCTGTACCCCGTATAAACAGGGACTTTACGCCTACCGGAAACAGAAGAAGACTGATTCGCATATGCCTCAAAAAATATTGCGATACATTGTACAACGTATCGCAATAGCTGTTTTTTAAAAACAGGAGATCACCTATTTTTTCTTTTTTGCCTTTGCCGGTAAAGCTGGCTGGCTTAGATCTTTTATCCTGATATTCCGGAAAAATAAGGTATCGCCATGACCTAAAAACCCGATATGCCCGGTCGTGCGTTTCAGCCCCGGATGATCGCGGTGATCGGCTGTGCCACTCCTGCTCGCCTCTGCAATATCGCCATCAAGAATAACCGTTCCGTTCAGGGTTACTTTTATATGAGTACCCTTAACATATATCTCTTCTTCATTCCACTCTCCCATCGGCTTTAAAAAGCCCCGTTTGGCCGGTATAATGCCGTATACCGAACCATGATACTGGTAAGGTTTCAGGTCTTTATAAATATCAGCTTCATTATCCAGCACCTGTATTTCCATCCCCTGATACGCAGCATCTCCTCCCAGGGGAGCACGGATGCCTATGCCGTTATTGGCGCCGGGAGTGAGCTTAAATTCGAAACGATAAATAAAGTCGCTGTATTCGTCTTTGGTATACAGGTTACCGTTGCCCCCTCTTTTTGGATATACAGCTATATTACCATCTTCCACAACGTAGGACGTTTTGTTCCCTACCCATTCGTGAAGCCCCGTACCGTCGAACAGTATTTTATAGCCCTCCTTTTGCTCTTCAGGTGTAAGCACATAGGGTTGCGGACGGGGGATCTCCCTCAGGTAAATATCCCGGTATGCCACATAAGTGCCATGCGCCTGCAGTTCTATCTGCTCTTCGGGGAAGATTGGCAGGCTGCGGTTCCAGTAGTTTTCCAGGGGCACTTTGTCTACCACCAACTGCCCGTTCAGGTATACCGTAACCTGGTCGCCAACCATAGTAATATGGAACGTATTCCAGTCGCCTATCGCATTATCGGCCAGCTTTGAGGGCTTGCTTTCATTTTTCTGGTTGTTGTACAGACCACCAGATCCTACCTGAGCTCCAACATCCACCCTCGATGTATCCCATATCTGCACCTGGGGTGTGCCACGGAGGTAAATGCCTGCATCCCCATCTTTGGTGATCTTCCAGTCTACATACATTTCAAAATCACCGTATTTTTTTTCCGTGCACAAATTGTCGCCCTTGCCCGTAAATACCAGCAGCCCATCTTTCACTATCCAGCCGCTGCGCATGATCTCATCGGCCTTCTCCTGCTCTTTGGTAAGGGTGGCGGCATCCATTTTTGAACGCTTAACAGGGTCTGCCACCAGGCCTTTCCAACCGCGCAGGTCCCTGCCATTGAACAAGGCAACAAAGCTTTCGCCCTGTGGCATTGCTGCCAGGTGCTTTTGGATGGCTTCCTTTAAATACTGGCTTTCATTTCCGTTACTCATTACCTGCATGGTTTTTTCCAGGAGAGCCCTTACATTATTGCCATAGACAGACTTGTCGTTCAGTGCAATATCCACAACTGCACCTGCGGCCTGCCGCTGCAGCGCAGGATCATCTAAAAAGCTGCCGGCATACAGTAGGGCCGGAAAGGCTTTACATTTTCCCACCTCTCCTATAATTTGCTTCTTTTGATCGGCATTGCGGGCAAAATCCATGGCATTGCGTAGCATGATCAACTTCTGATCTGCAGGATCAGCGGCAATGCTGATCTGCTTAACGAACCCGTTCACCGCTTCGGGAGAAGCAGCATCCTTACCCTGTTGCAGGAGGATCTGGTGTAACTGGGCAGTAGCCAGGCCATCTTTCCAGCCGGAAAGTGCAGCAATAACTGCCGCTTTCGTTTGATCGTTGCTCCCGGCAAAGGCATCCAGCACCACGGGTAAGCCCTTTTTCCCGCCAACGCCGGCTAAAACATTATAAAAAAGAAACTTTTTTGCTGCCGGCGCTTTCATTTCCTGGGTTAAAACCATCGAAGTCGCGCGTTCGGGATCTTTTATTACCCCTAACGCAGCAACCAATAAGCCCTGCATATCGCTGATATCACCGGGTGTTTTTGCATCCATGAGCAGGGGTATAAGTTGAGGAAGGTTGACCGGAGAAACAAGATTTTTTAAGGCTGCCCGTGCCGATTGCCGTATTGCAGGATCCGCACTGTTCACAAAACCCAGCACTTCCCTTGTTTTTCCGCGTGCACCCCTCTCACCCAGTACATCAATGAGCGCAGCCTTCCCGGCAGGTGAGGCTCCCTCTATCACGCCGCTTACATCCGCAATCAGTTTGTTGCCCTTCACCGATAATAATGCGGTTTTAACAGCCGCTATTTCCTCAGCTCCTCCTTTTTTCAACACATCCAGCAATGCAGGCACCACTTCCTGCTGACCGATCTTTGCCGCAGCGGCAACAGCAGCCAGGCGTACACTTTCATTGCCGCTTTGCAGCGACTGCAGTGCAAGCGGGAGGGCTGCGGCTACAGCTTGATCGCCAAAAAGGTTCAGTATCCCTGCTTTTGCTCCATCTCCCGCCTTATTGAACGTTTTTATCCATTGTGCGGCATTAGCTTCTGAAAGATAGGGGTGCGCAAATTTCAGTGCCGCTTCACGGTATTCCGCATTTTTATCTTTCATCGCCCCGGTTAACAGTTCCAGGCTGTTCTCCCCCTGTATATCCGTTAGCAGTTTTAAAGCCGCAGTACGGGTATGCACCTGTGCGGAAGCTTTTTTGAGCAATGCATTGGCCGCTTTCGCCGCTTCCTGCGCATGCCCATTTGCAGCCAGTTGATTAAGATATAGAAGATAGGAGGAAGTAGCATCTGTGATGTCGTAGCTATATCCGCTTTTGGAAGCAGCAGCGCTCAATAACTTTAACGAAGACGGATCACCTATACGCGCCAGCGCATATAAAGCCACTTTGGTCAACGCAGGGTCACTGTTTTTAGATAAGGCAGCAATCCGGGATATCGCCGGGGTGAACCGGGTATCGCCCAGTGCCTGCACCAGCGATAACTGCGCATTGCCGGAAGCGTCCGGCAGGGCCTCCAGCAATGCATTGTTGGAAGCGTCGGTATTGATGGTGGCCAATGCGCGCGATGCCGCGTCGGAAAGTCTTTCATCATGCAGGTAGGCTTTCAGATAAGCTACGGCATCATCTTTCCCTACATGCTCTAATTGGGTAATAATAAATAGTTGTACTTCCTTATCCGACAATTTCCCAAGTGCCTGCCCGTATGCTTTCACCGCCATCTCACGCCAGTTCTCTTTCCCTGGCTGGCTGGCGGCAAATGAAAACCCGTTGATCGCATAATGCAGCCTGGTCTGATCGCCCGGCGTACCCAAACGGGTAACCATTTCTACGAGACCACTTTCTCCCATTTTAAAAACAGCTTCAGCGTTCGCATATAACTGTGCTGAATCTTCTGCCGGCTCCTTAGCCAGCAGATCAGCGATCCGGGTGGTGATGGTACGTCTGTCGTCGGTTTGTGCAGCAGCCATCTGCAGCACAGTAAAGAAAAAAAGGAACGAGGTTAATATCTGTCGCATGTAATTTAAAATTGTCTGTTTAAAAGAGTTTACCACACCTCAGGCACAGTAGCCTGCTTGCGTACTTGTTATAACCCTATGCCTCACATAAACCAGGGTTCCCGTAAGGGCGGGTTAAGCAGGCGGTTGGCACCTTCATCGTTAATGAATTCCTGCTTTACCGGGTCAAACCGCAACGACCGGCCCAGTTGCAGGGCGATCTTACCGAGGTTCACTATGGTGGCAGAACGGTGGCCGTTGGCTTCATTCAATGCGAACTTTTTCCTGTTCTTCACGGCATCCACAAAATCAGTTACCTGCGGCAGGGGGTCGGGGAACGCGGCGAGCTTTCTTTCCAGGTCGGGGATATCGGAACGGAAGCCGGGATATAGTTTTCCCCTGGGACCTTCAATATAAGCCGCATGCTCTTCTGTACCGGCACCATCCAGTATGATCTGGCAACCATCTTCGTAAGTATAGGTGATCTTTCTCCAGGTTCCCACTGCATCATCATGCTGCTGGGGCGCATCTACTTCCACCAATACAGGGCTGGTATCGTCCTTGCCCAGGAAATACTGGACAGGATCAATATAATGCTGCCCCATATCGCCCAGCCCGCCGCCGTCATAATCCCAGTACCCCCTGAAAGTAGTGTGCACCCGATGGGCATTGTAAGGTTTATAGGGCGCCGGTCCGAGCCACATATTATAATCCAGCTCTTTGGGAATGGGTTCCGGTTCCAAATGTGTTTTACCTACCCAATAAAACTTCCAGTCGAAGCCGGTATGCCTGCTTATCGTTACTTTCAATGGCCAGCCCAGCAGTCCGCTTTCCACTAATTTTTTGATAGGCTTAACGGTTGTACCCATGCCATAAAATCTATTAGCAAAACGAAACCAGGTATTCAGCCTGAAGATACGGCCATGCTGCTGCACCGCTTCAACAAGACGTTTCCCTTCACCGATCGTTCGGGTCATTGGCTTTTCGCACCAGATGTCTTTTCCCGCGCGTGCCGCATCGGCTGCTATGATGCCGTGCCAATGGGGAGGTGTGGCAATATGCACAATATCCACTTCCGGAAGCGTGATCAGCTCACGGTAATCCCTGAAGGTTTTTACGCCGTTCCCCCCGCCCAATGCATCCAACGCCAGTTGAATGTGGCGGGTGTCTACGTCGCAAACGGCTACTGTTTTAGTACCTGCATATTCAAAATGGCCGCGTCCCATACCGCCAACGCCTATCACGGCTTTAGTAAGCGTATCACTGGGTGCCAGATAACCCGTTCCTCCCAATACATGCCTGGGAACGATGGTAAATGCCGCCAGGGCGCCTATTGAATTTTTCAGGAAGAGGCGCCTTGAGTTCTTTTGTTTTGACTTCATACTGGTAGATAAGAAATTTTACTAAGCAAAGTTCTAAAGTACGAATTTATTGTATTTATAGGGATTGCAGAAAGCGCATGGACGTATTTCAAACCGGGGGGCTGACTAAAAAGTAATATTTTGCCACCAGGTCACTAAGCCACTAAGAAAATCAAAGCTTAAAGATCATGACTTTGTGTTTTTGAGCCTCAGTGGCATATCTTTAGGCCAAACCTTTTCAGTCAATTCCTTTTTTGATGTACATCTGCCAGCAGGTGATCTAATGTTATGTCGAGAGCTGTGCAGATCTTCTTCAGCGTAAGCACCGTTGGGTTGGTGCCGCCTCTTTCAATGCGGTTCATATTCGGTTTCTCCATGTCGATCAGATCTCCCAGTTCAACCTGGGTGAGGCCCTTTCCTTTGCGGATGTCGCGGATCCGTTTACCCAGTGCTTTCAGGAACACATCATCTTCTTTGCTGATCTTGGTCATGAGGCACGAAAAATCTTGATTTAATCAGGATTAATGGTTATCTTAAATGATAACAATTGTGTATATTTGAAAAGCCAGGCGCTCTATGCTATACACCAACCAACTACACTCATATGAACAACATCCAGCTTACAGTTGCTATTGCCGATGATCACAGCCTGATGCGAAATACATTAGCCACATTTCTGTTAAATGAAGGGTACAACGTGATCCTTCAGGCCGGGAACGGCCAACATTTATTAGATCAGCTCATAAAGAAAGACCGGCTGCCGGATATATGCCTTCTGGATGTGGAAATGCCGGTAATGGATGGCTATGAAACCGCCTGCTACCTGCGTACCCACTATCCCTCTATAAGAATATTGGCCATAACGGTATTCCTTAACGACAAAAAGAAAGAGAAAATGCTGGACTGCGGGGCACACGGGTTCATATCCAAAACCGGCGAACCTGAAGAGTGGAAAAACGCATTACGCGAAGTTTGGGAGAAGGGAGAGTGAGTTACAGGGTGCAAGAAGCAGGGAAATATATATTCACGGTTAATACCCGAATGGATTGAAGGATTTTTATAAGACAACGCCCCAGAGACCTGGGACCTGAAACCTCACCCCTACCTCAATAACAATGTTATCTCCGGATCAGTATAATCCCTGATGAAAAGACGCACATTGTCGTATGCAGAAAAGTCTTCCCTGGCGTGCATGGTAGTGAGCGCTATAGCCTGCATGCCCGCATTTACCGCGGCTTCCACGCCTTTTGGGGCATCTTCAAATACCAGGCATTCCCCCGGGGGTACATTCAGCAATGCAGCCGCCTTAAGATAGGTTTCGGGATCAGGTTTACTCTTCACCACATCATCCGCACTTACAATTGCCGAAAAGTAATGCCGCAAATGCAGGTTATCCAAAACGAAATCAATATTGAAAGGTATAGCGGCAGAGCCAATAGCCATTGGTATATGCCGCCGATGCGCGTTGGCAAGAAAATCGTCCAACCCCGCAATAAGCTTAAGATGCGGCCGGTAAGCCTGCTGGTAGTTTTTTTCTTTTTCAAGGGACAGCCTGTCCGCTTCTTCAACAGAAAAACTTCCTTTCCCGAATATCCGTTCCATTACTTCACTGTTCTTACCGTACATCTGCCGCTCTATCTCCTCCCTGCTTAACCCGGCACCCAGTTGATCGTTCAGCAAATGGTGCCAGGCCTTTACATGGAACGACATATCATTAATCATGGTGCCATTCATATCAAAAATAAAAGCGCTGTAAACAGAATTCATAGATCGTATTTATGATACCAAGATAAAACTTTTCTCGTGGGGCTAACAGCGAAGCAGCGCCGCAGCGGCCACATGTCCATTATTGTTTGTAAAAATCTTTACATCTGTCCTTCCTTTTCCAAAAATCATGATCCCACAATAACATATGTAATATCCATTATCTGTTGTATAATATGTATACACTATATAAATAATTTGTTTCTATTTGTATACAAATCATTTAGATAATAATTATTAATTTTATTTCCTTTTTCACCACCCGGATAGAAAGCTTAACATAAATTTTCCCTGCCGGGGATGATTAGGAGAAACGATACAGAAATTTTACATAAATTTGCTTTTATAAGATTGTGCTATTCTCCTATGACCAACATCCATCCCACGATAAACCACTTTATCTAATACCATTATTTTCTGGCGTACTACAACCTCATTAGTGTTCCTTACTGACCCGTTGATTCTGCATTGATCAGATCTAAAATTTGAAACGTTATGTACTCGTATGCTTTGCTGGAAAAAGGATGCTATTATCTTATTGAGGAAAAAGAAGGCTCCCCCGTTGCGCTCATCAGGGTCATGCTTGAGTCCGATCACTGCGCGTTCATAACGCGCTATGGCGAAACGGAAATGACGGAGTGGAAACGCAAATCGGACCCGATCTTCGAGATCATTGAACTACTTGATGACAAAGCGGTGAAAGTGTGGGAATCGTCGTATTACAACAATGAAGACGCTTACTATGAAGACGAGGATTAACGCTTAAGATTGCGGACAAAATAATAACTTGAGCCATTGTACTATAATTTTATACAATGGCTTTTCCTTTTTTACAACTGGAACGGGTAACCGTTCAACTCAATGGCAAAAAGATCATTGACAACGTTGACCTTATTATACAACCCCGGGAGCAGTGGGCTGTTACAGGTCCTTCGGGTAGTGGTAAAACGCTGCTGGCTCATGCGCTCTCCGGCCAACAGCATTTTTCGGGCCGTATTATTTTTAACGGGAAAACAGATTACCGACCCCGTATTGTAGTGGTAGAGCAGCAGCACCGGTTTAAAAATCTTTCCAATACTTCTGAATTTTACTACCAGCAGCGTTATAATGCATCCGACGCAGACAATGCGCTAACCGTTGCTGAAGTGCTGCAACAGGATGCTGGCGCATCTGCCACACTTGCGGGGGGGATCACCTTATCAGCTTTGCCCGCGTTGGTACATATAACGCATATCATGAACGAGCCGCTGATCCGGTTATCTAACGGCGAAAACAAAAGACTGCAAATAGCCAAAGCCCTGCTGAGCGATCCGCAGTTGCTGGTCCTTGATCATCCTTTCATCGGACTGGATACAGAAGGCCGAGCCATGCTTTCGGGCATCATTAACATATTGAGTGATGCGGGTGTAAAAATAATATTGATCACCGCCCCAACGGAAATACCGGATTGCATAACGCACGTGGCTACACTGGAAAACGGAAAGCTGGTTGCGGCAGTTCCCAAAAAAGATTTTATTGCGCCTGAAGCTGCCTCTTCGGCGGGTTTCCGGATCAACCGATCCCTTCTAAAAACATTACACCAACCGGAAGAAAGCAATTTTAAATATGCCGTAAAAATGGTGAACGTAAGTGTGCAGTATGGAGAAAGAAGTATTTTACAGGACATTGACTGGGAAGTAAAAAAGGGGGAGCGCTGGAGCATATCGGGACCGAATGGTGCAGGCAAATCTACCTTGCTGAGCTTAATAACGGGCGACAATACCAAAGCCTATGCCAACGAGATCTATCTTTTTGATCAACGCAGAGGCAGTGGCGAGAGCATCTGGGATATCAAGAAAAGGATCGGCTATGTATCTCCTGAAATGCATGTGCACTTCGATTACACGGCCACCTGCTTTGAAACGATCGCCTCCGGGCTGTTTGATTCCATCGGACTGTTCAGAACCTTAACAGCAGCGCAGCGCTGCCAGGCAGATCAATGGATTGCCCTGTTCCACCTTGAGCCGGTTCGCAACAAATTGCTGTCCCTGCTTTCTGCCGGCGAACAGCGGCTGGTATTGTTGGCCCGTGCGCTGGTAAAAAATCCACCCCTGCTCATCCTCGACGAACCCTGCCAGGGACTGGATACCGGCCAGGTGCAGCAATTCAAACAGATCATTAATGATATCTGCAGCATGTTTGATACTACCTTGCTATATGTAAGCCATTATAAAGAGGAGATCCCGGAATGCGTAACGCATTTCATGCGGATAGAAGAAGGAAAAGCTGCTATTACGCAGGCGCTCCGGTCAACGCCGTTCCTTATTTCCATAAGCCGGTATTGGTTCCCGTACTTCCATATGTGATAAATATACGACTATTATTATGGAATTCCAGCCGGTTTGACACTCCTTCTGTTGCGTACCGACCACTACATTTTCAAATTCTTCACATTTCTCACATTTCCATATTTCTCACATTTTTCACAGTTGCAACCTGACATTCATCCGGTTCAGCCCCTTTGCAATATACATTACGGCAACCGCGTAAAACACCGCCCATAAAAAACCCGGCACTCCATAACGCAGGCTGTAAGGGAAGATGCTGATATGCAACACTGAAAACAAAGCATATAATATGCCCGGAATAATATAGGTAAGCAGGGGATTAATGGCAGCGGGCCTAAAGAAACGGGTCCAGTTCCTTATTCCTTTTATATCTATTATCCAGTACAACGCACTAAACACTATACAACAAATACCGGCGCTGTAGAGGCACCAGGTAGGAGTAGCATAGATCTTTGAGATGCCAAAATAAGGCCGTAATATATACCCCGCTGCAAAAAGCAGTAACGTAAAAATCCCGGCGGCGGCTACCAGGCGACCGGCAGTCCTGATACCCTTCTCATCAAAATAAATAAGTGATAATGCTATTCCACACAACACAACGGATGTATGCGCGGCATTACCTGCCTGGCCGGACATCCAGCGTAGCCATTCCTTTTCCATAATGACAGGGTTTTTGCCCACGATATAAAACGCAATACAAAAGCAGATCATCACCAGTATCATCACCAGGTTTTTCCTGAACAGCTGAAAAAAAATACAGGCAAATAAATATGCCCAACCGATCAAGCCCAGTATGCCCCACCAGCGGGGAGTTATAGAATCCGTACCTTCTTCCCCTCCCCGGTAAACAAGGGCAAGTATACATAAGCCCGCCACACCCGTTCCTCTTAACAGATATACCCATATCCGCTTTTGGCGATCGTATACCTTCCAGATCAGTATGGCACATATATAAAACAACAATAGCCACAAGCGGATAGACATGCCCATGGCCTTTTCATTATATCCGCCCTCGCCATTTACCATGAACACACCCATCACCAGCAAGCCAACTGTGCGCCAAACAATATGCCTTTGCAGCCGAAGGAAAGTATCTCCTTTTTTTTCACGGTTGCTGATAGCAAAAGGTACCGACATGCCTACAATAAATAAAAAAGCGGGGAATACCAGATCCACGAACGTCATAGCATCCGCATCAGCAGGCATATGCTTCATCCAGAGGGGAATATCACGTATCCCTGCCAGCTCATTTACAAAAACCATTACCAGGATCGTAATCCCGCGGAAAGCGTCTATAGAAAGGATGCGTCCGGCCGGATGTGGGAGTTGCATATTATAATAAAAAATTTAGACAGTGCTGATTCAGACTGACGATGCTAAAATAACGAACTTTGATTTATAGAGGAACTACTCATACCTGAACAATAGCATAGCCACCAATATGGGATAGTGCAATGGTTGAAGTGCTCATAAAATATTGTAGGTAAAGGTTATTTCATAGCTATTCTTTTCTTTATTGCTGCGTCGGTTAATTCCTTTTTTTCAAAATCAGCAGCCAATCGGGAAAGATTAGGGATAAAATCCTTTATAGGCGAAAAAGGCACATATTTTTTCAATATTTTCGTTTATAAGCTATCTATCTGCAAAGCGTGTATAAAAAACTTTTTTGGTGAGGAAAGAACATAACTCATCAGGAATGTCCTGCTGATCGTTACTGCTCTGCATGTTTTTACATCCCTCCGTTAACCGGCACTAAAATTATTTTCCGCAGATCCAGTAAAGCTTTCTTCGGATCAAAATTTTTGCCGGCTTTAAAGGTGATCTTTTGTTTGCCTGCTTTTATTTTTAACGTCCCTATAGAGGTGGAAACATACGTTTCCCATGATCCGCTTTTGCCCACATTGCCTGTTATGGTACCGCCACTGCTCTCCAAAATAAAAGGCTGTCCCGCATGATCATCAGCTACCGACCATTCCAGGATCACCGTGTATTCTTTTTCTTCCTGTGAGCTGATCTCCCACTCCACTTTATCTTTGCCCATAAACCAGCCAAAGGCCTTCCATTCCGGCATGTATTTGATATCCGGCCCGATGGCTTTGCCTCGCTCTGCCGATAATACAAGCACGCCTGCCTCATCGGCAGTGACCAACGCCGGTCTGTTCGCCGAAGCACGTTCTGCCGTTAGCTTAACCCTTAAATCGCCCTGCAGGTAATTTAAAACAGCATCTTTTACATCCTGTTCCGCAGCAGGTGTATATGGACAAACGATCTCCACTTCGTAACCACCATGCTTAAATTCGTTGGCGGCAGGCAAATACCCCAGCCAGCCGTTCGTGTAGCCGTAATAGAAAGTATAAGGATATGGAGAGCGGTCGCGGATATCGTTGGATATCTCGCAGAATAATTCCACCGGCAGGCTCCATATTGCAATATCATCATTGATCTTCAGGAACCGGGCCGGCAGCTTTATTATATGTTTGTCTTTGCCCAGGCTGCGGGTATAATTTCCCATATCCGACGGCCACCCCAGGTTTTCTTTTCGCGGAGTTTCAACGATCGTTTTACCGGCAAATAACAGCACCTTATCTGTAGTGTACGCTATCTGCCTGTTAGCCTCCAGTATCTTATCACCCAGCAATACCCTGAACTGCGACAAATGCGCTGAAGACGGGTTGGAATAAGTGCTGTATATCGGGGCAAGATTTCCAGCAGCCCCGTTTATAAAAAGCATTGGCACCCCTGTTTTTGCTTCTACATATTCTGATACGATCCCCGGCACATCACCACTGATCTTAAGATTAGCACCATTTAACGCCGTACCGTGAACAGCATAGTTAGAAATTAATACGAGCGGCGTTCCGTCCTCCTTATCTATCCTGATAAGACCAATCCTCCTGTCCACAGGTCTGTCCGGATCCATACCTAGGGACACTTTACCGTTTACGCCAATCCCTCTCCTGTTTATATTGGCGTTGGAATGTCCCCAACCTACGCCCAGCTTTGATTTTACCAGTTGTTTTTGTGTCTGCTCCACTCCTTCCACTATTTTCTGCTCTACAAAAGAAGTATAAGCATTGTCTACCGGGTGTTTGTACCGCTCTCCCATAAATACTTCAGGCAGACCAGGCACGCCTACTTCGGGGGCGGAATGGGTATGGGTAAGCGACCACCAGAAATTTTCGGGAGCAATGCCAAACCTGCGCAATAACAGTGAGGCCATATGATCATATTCTGATGGGGAGATCACGCAGATATCGGACGATACCAGAACGAACCGGGTGATACCATCATCCAGCATTACAATGCGGTGGTAGATACGGTCATGCACACCGGTAGACTGGCGGGCCTGGTATCCTAACAGCATTTTTGGTTCATCGGGTGTAATATCCATCTTAACTACGGC
>CAZREP010000124.1:12952-14857 GCA_964599035.1 uncultured Terrimonas sp.
CTACGGCAGCACGGAAAATACCGACATCACTGAACTCCGGCCGATTTACTCCAAATGGATTTGCAAAGCCCGCAGGCACGATGAAGCAAAACGCAACGATCATGGCGATCATATACACAATGCGGGTACGCTTATATTGGATTATTGAATGGCGAATAAAGCCATTTTTTGATAATTTCATATGTGCTATTTAGTATTTAAGACTCTTTATAAAATGAAGTTGTCTTTTCACGTATTCCTTATCCCTTTCTCAAAATAACGTAGGATATCATGACTAACCTAACACTATTTTCTCATAAACCGGTTTCTCCAAGCGCACCTAAGTTATACAACAGTGTTTTCTTTGCGGGCGCTGCTCCTTTGCGTACGCTGCGTGAAACCACCCCTAATTCTGCTTCAAAAAGGCGATCAGGTCTGCCATCTGCTCCTTGCTGATATTTTTCTCCAACCCCGTTGGCATAGCCGATATACTCAGCGATCTCAGCAATCGTATCTCCTGCCGGTTTACCACCTTCTCTATATTGCCCATACCCTTTAACATGATCGCTGATGCCGTTTCCGCCATAATAATACCCTGTAATGTCTCTCCACTATTCAGCTCTATCTCCCATAGGTCATACCCCGCCATGATGGAAAGATTCGGGTCCAGGATGTTGGCCAGGATATCCTCTTTCTTCCAGTTATGAATGGTACCAAGATCAGGGCCGTAGGCAACACCACATTGTCCTCTTAGCTGGTGGCATACCGCACAGCTCTGCATATATACCGCTTTCCCTTTCTCTGCATCTCCTTTTTGATCAAGTGCTGCCTGGTATTCTTTGGCTATTCTTTTGGCTTCCTGCGCATTCCTGGAGAATACGGCCCGGGCGCGTTCGCGGAGCTTATCATCATCCACCTGCATCAGGGCAATACCGGTCCAGAAGCTTACACTGTTGGCAGCGATCTTATTTTGTTCCATTGCGGTGATCAATACCCTCATCCTGGCGGTATCGCTCATGAATACACGAACTGCCGCATCTCTTATTTCTTTGGTAAACTCCGGCCATTGTCCCACCAGGTATTCGCTTACCGCAGTGGAGGGTACCAGGTTCAGTACCCGCAACGCTGCTAATTTTACAACCGGCTGTTCCTGCGGGGTAAGTAATCCCTGCAGCATAGATTGATGCTCTAGCGAGTTACCAAATACAAGGAAGTCAATGGCGTCCGCTCTTTTCAAATCGGAGGCAGTGCTGTCCTGCACAATAGATACAGCCCTTGTAACTGCCGATGAACGTAATGCATCATCGGTGATCTTTGAGGCCCGCAAAAATTGTAATGCCGATTTTCGTAACCCGTCTGAAGGGCTGTCGAAAAAGGTTTTAAGCAGGAGCTGCTGATCGGCCTCACTGACAGACAGCTTATTTTTACGGCTGCGCAGCCCCTGCGCCAGTCCTTTAAGCATTGCCGTCTGTGATTGCTGTTCACCTGCAGATCGCGGTATAATGGCACTTTGAATACGCTGATGAACCGCCGGCTCATCTGAGGCAGCCGCGATCATTCCTGCAAGCCGCTCCACCATTGAACCGTAGGCCGGCACATCGGCTTTGTATTTTGCTAACACCAGGTTAAGCAGCGCATTAGCATCCAGCGGGTAAGCCGAAAGGGCGGCAACCTGGAACCACTTGTTTTCCATATTGCCGAACAGCAGGCGGTTACGCACCTCTGATGCCGGGGCTGAGCTTACAGATCCCAATGTGAGCAGCAGTTGAAAACGCACTTTTATATCTTTATCATTTTGCAAAGCCATCAGGGCATTACCCAATGCAGGATCATCTTTTAAATGGAGCTCAGCCAGTTTAATGGCATTCTCTCTTATCCCGGCAACACTGTCTTTCAATGCCTTTTTGATCAGTGAGGATTGAAGGG
>CAZREP010000124.1:14867-15615 GCA_964599035.1 uncultured Terrimonas sp.
CATTAGAAGGGATGAATGCCCTTCTAATGTCCACAAAGCATGCAGCCTGCCCATAGCATTGCCACCGGAAGCCATCTCCTCCAATGCCGGCACTGCACTTTTATCAGCCCTGTCCACCAGTAATCTCTGGGCATTGATACGCCACCAGCCGTTCGGGCTAGCCAGTTCTTTTACGAGTTGATCACCGGGAGCATCGCCCAGGCTCAGCCCTTTCATCCAACCGGCCTTTTTACCATTCACCGGGGTAATACGGAATATTCTTCCCTTATCAATTCCATCATATAAATTACCTGCGTTGATCGCTTCTTCCGACATCCATTCCGGCGATTCTATCACTCTTCTGTAATAATCCAGGATATACAAAGCCCCATCGGGTCCAACATACATATTTACCGGGCGCGACCACGCATCGGTGGAGCTAAAAAACTCTTTATTGGGAAACAGCCGGCTTGCTTTGTAGCTTACGCCGCTATCGGTCAATATATCTACATGCACCAGGTTGCTTACCGGCTCGGCAATAAAGGTGGCATTGTGATAAGGCTCCGGAAAATCATCGGCGAGATACGCGGTAAGTCCGCTGCCCGAGGTCATCGTACCCACATCGGTAAAGATCTGCCGGTCGGGATTGGTGGTAGTAGGGAAAACTTCCGGGGCATCTAAATGATCAGACATGTTTTGTACGGGATCCATAGGAGGGAGCTGGGGATTACGCACCAGGTAACGTTGCGCAATGATCTCCTGGTAACCC
>CAZREP010000125.1:0-5115 GCA_964599035.1 uncultured Terrimonas sp.
CTTTTTGCCATGTGCCCTTTACCAGGGCCATGTGTTCGCCACTGGAGGGGTTTTGCCTCTCCCGGAAAATAACAAGCTTAAAATGTCCATATTTTGTAGGCATGTCTACCCTCACCACTTCCTCGATCAGCGAGTCGGCCTTTAACCGGTATTCTATCAGGTCTTTAATCGTGATGAGCTTAAGATCAAACTTCCTGGCGATCTCCTGCAATTCCGGCAGCCTTGCCATGGAGCCATCGTCATTCATGATCTCCACCAGCACCCCTCCATAAGGAGGATCAAAGCCCGCCAGGCGTGCCAGGTCAATGGTGGCTTCGGTATGACCGGCCCGCCTTAAAACCCCACCCGACTTGGCTTTTAAAGGGAAGATATGTCCCGGCCGACCCAATTCGGACGGCCTGGTGCGGGGATCTACCAATGCCCTGATGGTACTGGAACGGTCGTGGGCAGAAACACCCGTTGTACAACCATGCCCCAAAAGATCAACCGACACAGTGAAAGGTGTTTCATGCAGGGAAGTATTGCTTACCACCATCAGGTCGAGATTCAGCTCCAGGCATCGTTCTTCGGTCAATGGCGCACAAACCAGTCCTCTCCCATATTTGGTCATAAAATTAATGATCTCGGGAGTGACATTTTGTGCGGCAGTAATAAAATCACCTTCATTTTCACGATCCTCATCATCCACCACTATTACCAGCTTACCCTTCTTTATATCTTCAATCGCACTGTCGATCGTATTGAACATCTCAAAAATTTTAGCAAAGTTACGGATTCGCAGCCCGAATATGCATTAATGCCCGGCAATGGAGATGTATTAAATATTTTATATGCTTAACCGGCGGTCTGACGCTCCTTTCGCCGCGTACCGACCGCTTCATTTCCACATTTTCACATTTCCATATTTTCAAATTTTCAAATTCCCCCATCCCCACTTTAAAAATTCAGGCATGGCTTTGGCCCACGTGTCCACATCATGCCGGCCATCTTTCAGTTCAAGATACCTGATATCCGTATGCCTGCTGTAACCTTTGTGTTCAAGCTCTTCGATCAGCCCGATCGTATCGTCAATAGAATCGATGATCCCGTTGTTATTGCGGTCTTCCGTTTCATCAAGCGTACCGGCCTCGAAAAAAAATTTAAGCCACGGATAATAACCACCCTGTCTTATCTGCGCATGCATGATCCTGTCTGTGGCTTCTGTATAGCCCTTGTCCAGCGCCTTTGTTCTCCACCATAATGAACCGCTGAACACACCGGCTTTTGTAAATTCGGCGGGATGATTCCAAACCATATCAAGAGCAGATAACCCTCCCAGCGAGAATCCGGCAAAAGCTTTATCCCTGAATGAGGATATACCGCTTGCAGTGCAGATAAAGGGAAGCAATTCCGATAAAATAAACTGTGTATATAAGCCAGCCTTCGCACCTCTTCCTTTATAATCCCTGACCGAAGCGGTGCCATATTCATTCTTCCTGTCCTCCCCGCAATGTATCCCCACGCAAAACAGCGGACGGATCGCTTTTTGGCGGTAAAGCCCAGCCAGCATATCTGCTAATCCCAGCTTTTTCATATCCTGGCCGTCATTAATAAGCAATAAGCTCGTGTCCTCTTCTCCCCCAGGTATAGCAGGCTGGAAAAGATCAACAACTACTTCACGCTGAAGAAAAGCAGATGGAATGGAATAACTTTTTACAGATACCGGTGCCTGGTTCATAAACTCCATAAGCCCAAATATAGCGGAAAGATCCAAAGATAATTTGATATCGTAATATACTTTTAGGTATCTTACAACTACTTTAAAACCTGTTATAAACCATATGAAAAAAATCGGGATACTGCATGGAAAGGAACGGTCTTTCCCCCATGCGTTCATAGAAAGGATCAATAGTAAAAAACCCGATGGCATCATCGCCGAATCGGTATCCATCAGCAAAGTGCTGCAAGGTGAGCCGAGCGGGTATGCTGTAATTATTGACCGCATTTCGCAGGATGTTCCTTTTTACCGGGCTTTTCTTAAAAATGCAGCGATCAGTGGCACAGCCGTTATCAATAATCCTTTCTGGTGGAGCGCTGATGAGAAATTTTTTAATAATGCCCTGGCCACAAAAATAGGCGTACCGGTGCCCAAAACAGTTATCCTGCCTTCCCGGGACCTGCCGGCCGACACATCAGATGAATCTTTCGCCAACCTTACCTTTCCTTTGGACTGGGAAGGCATTTTCAAGTATGTGGGCTTCCCCGCCTATATGAAACCTTTTGCGGGAGGCGGCTGGAAAAATGTATACCGGGTAGACAGTATGGAAGATTTTTTTGACAAGCATGGCGAAACCGGCGACCTGGTAATGCTGCTGCAGGAAGAAATTGTATTCGAGGAATATTACCGGTGCTATTGCATTGGTGGAAAGCATGTGCGTATTATGCCTTACGAGCCCCGCAATCCGCACCATTTAAGATACGTGAGTGATTTTAAGCCATCTCCTGAGCGATACCGGCTTATGGAAGATATCGTTTTGCGTATTAACAGGTACCTGGGGTACGACTTTAATACGGTGGAGCTGGCAGTACGCAACGACACCCCTTATGCTATTGATTTCTGTAATCCAGCTCCCGATGCAGATAAGGCCAGTGTAGGTGAAGAGAACTTTGAATGGGTAGTGGAAACTGCCGCCAGCTATGCCATAGAGCGGGCCCAAAGCAATGTAGATGGTACAGACAATCTTACCTGGGGCGAATATGTAAAACGAAGCGTGGAAAAGAGGCAACTGGTATGATGCAGGGAACACCAGTCCGGTGATACCCACAAATGATATGCAGCTACAACCCAGGCTTTAGCTATCCGGTCTTCTCATCTTGCTAAAAAACAAATTCTTATATGGCTAATCTAAACTATAAACAATTTACCCTGGGCGTTGAGGAAGAGTATATGGTAATTGATCCCACCACTTTTGAATTAAAAAGTCATGAGCAGAAGATCGTTTCCGAAGGACAGAAGATCATAAAAGACAAGGTAAAGGCGGAAATGCACCAGGCGGTGGTGGAAGTGGGTACCGATGTTTGTGAAGATATTGAAACCGCATATAAGGATGTAACACTTTTACGTAAAACCATCGCCGCCATTGCAGGCGACCTGGGCTTTGCCATGGGTGCTGCAGGCACACATCCCTTTAGCTTATGGGAAAGGCAGCTGATTACAGATAATATACGTTACCATGAGATCGTAAACGAAATGCAGGATGCCGCACGCAGCAATCTCATCTTCGGGCTCCATGTACACGTAGGTATGGAAAGCCGGAGGATGGCCATACATATTGCCAATTCGGCCAGGTATTTTTTACCGCATGTGTTTGCGCTCAGTACCAACTCGCCTTTCTGGGAAGGAAGGTATACGGGCTTTAAATCATACCGTACCAAAGTGTTCGACAAGTTCCCCCGAACGGGGATACCCGACCATTTTGAAAGTATCGAAGCCTATGATAATTATGTAAACCTGCTGATCAAGACCAACTGCATTGACAACGCCAAAAAAATATGGTGGGATCTGCGTGTTCACCCTTTTTTCAATACCGTGGAATTCCGCATTTGCGATGTGCCGCTCACTGCCGATGAAACCATTGCCATTGCCGCACTGTTCCAGGCGATATGTGCAAAACTGTATAAGCTCCGGACAGAAAATATGAATTTTATACAATACTCACGGGCGCTGGTAAACGAAAATAAATGGCGTGCCAGCCGCTATGGGTTAGACGGGCACCTGATTGATTTTGGTAAGGAAGAGGAAGTAAATACGCGAGTACTGATCTATGAGCTGCTCGACTTTGTTGACGACATGGTAGATCATCTCGGCTCAAGATACCGGCTTTCTTTAGTGCAAAAGATCATTGATATGGGTACGGGGGCCGACAGGCAGTTGGCGGTTCACGAAAACACCCAAAACCTTACAGACGTAGCCGCATATATCCATTCCAGGTTCCTGGCAGACCTATAGTGCTTTCCTTCCCTGCAGGTTAGCTATACAAACCCTGAGGCTGTCTTCCCATCGGGGAATATTTACTCCATAGCTTTCCCTGATCTTTGAGGTATCCAGTAAAGAATAAGCAGGTCGTTTAGCAGGCGTGGAGTACGCCAAAGCGGGCACCGGGTGGAGCGTACAACCGGCTCCGGTCATTTTTTTTATAGCCAGTGCAAAATCATACCAACTGATCCGTCCTTCATTGCAATAATGATATACGCCGGGTAACCAGCGGTCACTGTCTATGATTTTCATGATGGCATGGGCAAGATCAATTCCATAAGTAGGAGAACCGGTCTGATCATTCACGATATTCAGCACCTCCTTTTCCTTCATTAACCGCATCATGGTTTTTACAAAATTGTGTCCATGCTCGCTATATAGCCAGGAGGTACGTAAAATAACAGCACCGGGATCATGCGCTGCTGCCAACGCCTCTCCTTCTGCCTTGGAAGCGCCATATACATTTATGGGGTCAACCGGATCGCTCTCTTTATAAGGAACGGAAGACGATCCGTTAAAAACATAATCAGTGGAAATGTGCAAAAGCTTCGTCTGCCGGGCAGCACAAACCATTGCAAGGTTTTTCACTGCCTCCGCATTGATAAGGAAAGCGTTTTCTCTCTCTGATTCGGCTTTATCCACGGCAGTATATGCAGCACAGTTGATACAAAACTGTGGACGGATACGCTCAAAAGCAGATTCTACTCCTGCTTTATCGTCAACAGGCATCTCTGCTTTTGGTAAGAAAACAAATCCAAACCGCGAATAGTGCATCGCAATATCTTTGATGCATGCAGCCAGTTGGCCTTCCCCTCCGGTTATAAGTATTGTAGGCTTTGGCATAGCAGTTACCCTTCAAATACAAAATCATTTCTGCACTCCCTGAATAAAGGATGAGCCCGGTCTCTGTCAGACAGGATCATCTTATCCGGCGGGATCTTCCAGTCAATACGCAAAACCGGGTCGTTGTAAGCAATGCTTCCTTCCGCCGCTTTATTATACAGGTTATCGCATTTATACAGTACGGTAGCGTGCGCGCTTAACACCGAGAAGCCGTGAGCAAATCCTTTAGGAATGAGCAACTGTAGCTTATTTTCAGC
>CAZREP010000125.1:5125-15614 GCA_964599035.1 uncultured Terrimonas sp.
TTTCAGCAGAAAGTTCAATGCTGTACACTTTGCCATAGGTAGGCGAGCCTTTACGGATATCCACCGCTATATCCAATATGCTGCCTTCCAGTGTGCGCACAAGCTTTGTTTGCGCCATGGGAGAGTTCTGGTAGTGTAATCCCCTGATCACTCCATAACGCGAATACGACTGGTTGTCCTGCACCCAATGATGATGCAACCCTTCTGTCTGGAAAATGTGCTCGTTATAACTCTCAAAAAAATAGCCTCTCTCGTCATCAAATACAACAGGCTGAAATATCAAAAGTCCGGGGAATTCTGTTTTTATGAATGGCATGAAAATACAATTATTATAACAGCAACCGTTTTGCTGTTAAACGCAAGTGAAGATACGGATGTTCTTCTACCGTTTTATATACTGAACTGTATAAAATTGCTGGTACTCTCCGGAAGTAACCCGGTTAACCCATGCTTCATTCTGAAGATACCAGTCGACGGTTTTTTCAAGCCCCTCCTCAAACTGAAGCGAGGGCTTCCATCCCAATTCCCTGCTCAGCCTGGTAGCATCAATGGCATAGCGCAGATCGTGACCCGACCGGTCCTTCACATAAGTGATAAGCTGCTCTGAAGTTCCTTTTGGCCTGCCCAGCCTGTTATCCATTATAGAACATAATAATTTAACGAGGTCTATGTTTTTCCATTCATTATGACCGCCGATATTATATGTTTCTCCTGTAGTGCCTTTGTGAAAAATGGTATCAATGGCTCTCGCATGATCCTCCACCCACAGCCAGTCCCTTACGTTTTCACCTTTCCCGTAAACCGGCAGCGGTTTATTGTTTTTAATATTATTGATCATTAAAGGGATCAGCTTTTCCGGGAAATGGTGTGATCCGTAGTTATTGGAGCAATTGGATATCACTACCGGCAAGCCATAGGTATGATAATAGGCCATTACCATATGATCGGAAGATGCCTTGGAAGCAGAATAAGGCGAACGGGGATCATAAGGTGTGTCTTCGGTAAAAAAGCCATGTTCTCCCAATGAGCCATACACTTCATCCGTGGAAACATGATAGAACAGCTTGTTGGTATGATCACTGTTCCAGTGCTTGCGGCTGGCATTGAGCAATACTGCCGTACCGAGCACATTTGTTCTTACAAATGCAAGCGGATCCATGATAGAACGGTCAACATGACTTTCCGCCGCAAGGTGTATCACAGCGTCAAAAGCGTACTTACTGAACAGTGCATCTATTGCCCGCTCATCACAAATATCAATATGCTCAAAAAAATAATTGGGAAGCCGGTCAATATCTTTCAGGTTCTCAAGGTTGCCGGCATAGGTAAGCGCATCAATATTGACGATACGGTATGCAGGATATTTTTTTACAAACAGTCTTATCACATGGGAGCCAATAAAGCCGGCTCCCCCTGTTACAGCAATGGTTTTGACATAACTCGTCATTACTTACAGGCTCCAGTATTTGATACTTTTAAGCTTATTCCTGTACAACCCCTTCAGATCAGCAAAGATCGCGTTGGGATTTGTAATATCAAGCAGGTATTCCTCCGACAGGTTTTTATATTCGTTATGAGGTACACCTAAGATCACAGCGTCATAATTTCTTCCGATAGCAGGTGAGAGCGGAAATCCATATTCGTGTTGCAGTTCGTCATTGTCTGCATAAGGATCAACAATATCCACGTTCAATGAAAAAGCCCTCAGCTCCCTCACCAGGTCTATGATCTTCGAGTTACGGATATCGCTTACATTTTCTTTAAATGTTGCACCCATAACCAGCACTCTTGCACCGGTAGCATCTTTCGCATGTTTAATGATATGCTGAACGATCTTTTTGGCTACGTACAAGGGCATCTCGTCATTAATTACCCGTCCCGCCAATATTACCCTTGATTCGTATCCCAGCTCGCTGGACTTATAGGTAAGATAATAAGGATCCACACCTATGCAATGCCCGCCTACCAGGCCTGGCTGGAATTTTAAAAAATTCCATTTGGTACCTGCAGCCTCAAGCACTTCGTAAGTATTAATACCCACCATATCAAAAATGATGGATAGTTCATTCATCAATGCAATATTCAGGTCGCGCTGCGTGTTTTCAATGATCTTTGCAGCTTCCGCCACTTTAATGGAAGACGCTTTATGCACACCCGCCTTAACTACAAGCTCATAGGTTTTGGCGATCTCTTCCAGTGCCTCCGCATCCGAACCCGACACCACTTTAATAATTCGGGAAAGAGTATGCTCCTTATCGCCGGGGTTGATCCGTTCGGGAGAATAGCCCAGCTTAAAATCAACGTTCAGCTTCAGTCCGCTCAGTTCTTCAATAATAGGAAGGCAGTCTTCTTCGGTGCAACCGGGATAAACAGTAGACTCATATACTACATAATCGCCTTTTTTAATAACACGACCGATGGTTTCGGAAGCTTTCTTCACCGGCAAAAGGTCCGGCACATTATGGTCATCAACGGGAGTAGGAACAGCAACAATAAAAAACTTGGCTTCCTGCAGCACGTCCAGCGAATTGGTAAATTCGATATCACAGTCTTCAAAATCAGAAGCTTCAAGCTCATTGCTCGGGTCAATAGCCTGCTTCATCATGTCAATGCGTTTGGCATTGATATCAAAACCGATCACACTCACTTTTTTTGCAAATTCGAGTGCAATCGGTAGCCCTACATAGCCTAGTCCTATTACAGCCAGCTTCGACTTTTTGTCAATAATATCCTGGTGGATCATTAAAAGTTATTTTTTAAATTCTTTGGGTAATTTATACAATTCCTCCCGGGGTAAAGATTTAAAATAATCATATGTAATTTTCAGTCCCTCTGCCCTGTTCACTTTAGGTTCCCATCCCAATATCTCCTTCGCACGGGTGATATCGGGCCGTCTTTGCTTGGGATCGTCTGTAGGTAACGGTTTATATACAATTTTCTGATGCGTTGCCGTAAGTTTAATTATTTCTTCAGCAAAATCTTTCAGGCTGATCTCATCCGGGTTCCCGATATTTACAGGCTGTGCGTAATCACTATACAATAACCTGCAAATCCCTTCGATCAGGTCTTCTACATAGCAAAAAGAACGGGTTTGAGAGCCATCGCCAAACACCGTAAGGTCTTCACCACGCAATGCCTGCCCTATAAATGCCGGCAAAGCCCTTCCATCATTGAGACGCATACGCGGCCCGTAGGTATTAAAAATCCGAACGATCCTGGTTTCCACGCCATGAAAGGTATGGTATGCCATGGTGATGGCTTCCTGGAACCGCTTGGCTTCATCATATACTCCCCGCGGCCCAACAGGGTTAACATTTCCCCAGTAATCTTCAGTTTGTGGATGCACAAGCGGATCGCCATATACCTCAGAAGTGGAAGCCACCAAAATTCTCGCACCTTTTGCTTTAGCCAGTCCCAGGCAGTTATGCGTACCCAGCGAACCTACTTTTAAAGTCTGAATAGGGATCTTAAGATAATCAATCGGGCTTGCCGGGGATGCAAAATGGAGAATATAATCAAGAGCGCCCGGGACATGAATGAATTTTGAAATGTCGTGATGGTAAAATTCAAACTGCTCCAATGCAAACAGCGACTCAATATTTTGGAGGTCGCCGGTGATCAGGTTGTCCATGCCAATAACATGATACCCATCTTTTATAAAGCGGTTGCAGAGATGAGAACCCAAAAACCCTGCTGCACCTGTGATTAATACCCGTTTTTTCATTTTTCTTCTATTTATTGGAAACCACCGGGCGACCGATACTTTCATAATAAAACCCTAACTCCCTGATCGCATTGATATCAAACAGGTTCCTGCCGTCAAAGATCACCTTTTGTTTTAGCCCGGATACGATCTTCAGAAAATCAGGTGTTCTGAACTCATTCCATTCGGTAGCGATCACTAAAGCATCGGCACCTTTCAGACACTCATACTGGTTATCGGAGAAAATAATCTTATCTCCCACCAGTTTCCTTACATTGGGCATGGCTTCGGGATCATATGCAACAATAGTTACCCCTTCTTTTAATAAGGCGTCAATAATTTCCAGGGCAGGAGCCTCCCTGATATCATCGGTATTTGGCTTAAAAGCCAGTCCCCACAATGCAACCCTTTTTCCTTTCAGATCATTTTTAAAATAATCTTTTATTTTGGATACCAAATGGAGCTTTTGTCTCCTGTTCACTTCCATTACGGCATTCAGTATCTTAAAGTCGTAGTTAACTTCTTCTGCGCTTTTTACCAGGGCCTGCACATCCTTTGGGAAGCAGCTTCCCCCATACCCGATACCCGGAAATAAAAACCGCTTACCGATCCTCTCATCGCTGCCGATGCCACGCCGCACCATATCAACATCCGCATCCAGCTTTTCACATAACTGGGCGATTTCATTCATAAAAGATATTTTAGCGGCAAGAAAAGAATTTGCCGCGTATTTGGTAAGCTCCGCAGAACGACGATCCATAAAAATGACAGGGTTACCCTGGCGCACAAAAGGAGCATACAGATCGGTCATTACCTTCCTGGCTTTCTCGGATGAAGTGCCTATTACTACCCTATCGGGCTTCATGAAATCATCAACCGCCACCCCTTCCCTCAAAAACTCAGGATTGGATACCACATCAAATACACCTTCCTTTTCATCTTTTTCGCTGCTTGTTATTGCTCCGACTGAACTCCTTATAATCGCCTCTTCCACCAATTGAGCTGTTCCCACCGGCACGGTGCTTTTATCTACTACTACCTTGTAAGTACCCGGCTTTATGATCTTTCCCAGATCGTTTGCAACACCCAGTATATATTTCAGATCTGCCGAACCATCTTCGCCGGGGGGCGTGGGTAAAGCCAGAAAAATCACTTCGGCGTCTCCCACTCCTTCAGCCAGGCTGGTTGTGAAACGCAGCCGCTGTTCTCTCAGGTTCCGGAGAAATATCTTCTCAAGTCCCGGCTCATATATGGTAATCTCACCGGCAGATAATCTTTCCACTTTGGTTTTGTCAATATCTATACAGGTCACAATATTTCCCGTTTCGGCAAAGCAGGTGCCGGTAACCAATCCAACATACCCTGTTCCCACTACAGCAATTTTCATTGAGTTGTATTTATTGATTAATATATGTTAATACTTGTTCGGTGATAAACGCAAGCTGCTCTTCATCCAATTCGGTATGAATGGGCAGCGAAATAACCCTTTCTGTCAGCCAGTCTGTTTGAGGTAACCGGTAAGCGCCCCCACCAAATGCTTCAAACATTTTTTGACGGTGGGCAGGCACAGGATAATAGATCATGGAAGGTACCTGATGCGCTGCCAGGTGCTGATGCAGCCCATCCCTGCTCACATCATTCAGGATCAATGTATACTGGTGAAAAACATGATCCGTATAAGATGCAACAAAAGGGGTTGTAATTTGCGGGTATCCGGCGAAGGCCTTATTATAATAAGCCGCAGCTTTTTGCCGGGCGGCAATATATCCGTCCAGCTTTTTGAGCTTAACATTCAATACGGCAGCCTGTAAGGTATCCAGCCTCGAATTGCAACCTACTACATCATGGTAATATCTTTGCTTTTGCCCATGATTGGCGATTATTTTTAATTGTCCGGCCAAATGATCATCATCGGTAAACATTGCACCACCATCTCCATAGCAGCCCAGGTTTTTAGAAGGGAAGAATGACGTGCAGCCAATAGTGCCGATCGTTCCCGTTTTCTTTTTTATACCATTATTGAAAGTATAATTGCAGCCGATCGCCTGGGCATTGTCTTCCACTACATACAGACCATGCTTTTCAGCTATCTGCATGATCGCTTCCATATGGGCTGACTGCCCGTATAAATGAACCGGAACAATAGCCCGGGTCCGGGAAGTAACAGCTTCTTCAATTGCTTCCGGCAAAATACAGAAGGTTTTCGGGTCTACTTCCACAAAAACAGGTTTTAAGCGCAGAAGAGCGATCACTTCGGTAGTGGCAATATAAGTAAAGGAAGGAGTGATCACCTCATCTCCCGGCTGAAGTCCAAGCGCCATTAAAGCGATCTGAAGCGCATCCGTTCCGTTGGCGCAGGGTATCACATGTTTCGATCCGGAGTACCCTGCTAACCCCTCCGCAAAATCCTGAACAGGTTTCCCGTTAATAAAAGCACAACTGTCCAGCACACTATGGATCGCCTGGTCCACATCTGCCTTAATATGCTCGTACTGCTGCTTAAGATCCACCATTTGAATAGGCCGCATATATTCCTTCTTTTTTGTAAATGGGTGCAAAAATAGTAAAATATGAAGAGGATAAGCAATAGGTATTAGTTTTGTAACATATTTTAATCATTACAAACGTGATAGGAACATTCTACAGCCTGTTTATTACAATCTATGGTCTGGCCATAAAACTCGCCGCACAATGGAACCCCAAAGCAAAGCAATGGATAAACGGGCGAAAAGGTTTTTTTGAAAGATTAGAGCAGCACCTGGAAAAATTACCAAATGATAACAGAAGCACCATATGGATGCATTGCGCTTCTTTGGGAGAATTTGAGCAGGGAAGACCCGTACTCGAGCAACTAAGGAATAAATACCCGCAATTAAAAGTAGTGCTTACTTTTTTTTCCCCTTCGGGATATGAGATCAGGAAGAACTATAAAGGTGCGGACATAGTGCTATACCTGCCTTTAGACCCGCTTTCCAACGCCCGTAAATTCATCCAATACATTAATCCCTGCCTGGTGCTTTGGGTGAGGTACGAGTTCTGGATGCACTACATAGAAGAAATAAAAAGAAAAGGCATCCCTCTCCTGCTGCTATCAGGCACAATACATAAGGGCAACCGGCTCTATGGGCTGTACCGAAAAAAGCTGTTTAAGTGCTTCACTCATTTTTTTGTGCAAACCGGATCATCTGCCTGGTTTTTGAAGAGCGAAGGATTCGGACAAAATGTAACCGTAGCTGGCGACACCCGATTTGACAGGGTAATAGCAATCGCAGCATCATTTGAACCTGTTGCACCGGTAGAAGCATTTTGCCGGGGGCACAGGGTATTGGTGGCCGGAAGCACATGGACGGAAGACGAAGAAGAGCTGATTCACTATGTTAAAGTGAATCCCCATATAAGATTTATAATAGCACCTCACGAAGTTGACAGAGAAAATATTAAAGACGTGCAAAAGGAATTTCCCCGATCTGTACTCTTTTCCGAACTGGAGGCATGGTTAAAAGAAAAGGAAAATACAGTAGCGAATAAACCGACAGGAAGCGAAGAGACAGTTCATACGCTGATCATTGATAATATAGGCATGCTTTCCCGTTTATACTACTATGCTGATATTGCCTATGTAGGCGGCGGTTTCGGAGATGCAGGCCTGCATAATATCCTGGAAGCGGCAGTATACGGCAAACCGGTTTTTTTTGGTCCCGTTTATCAACGGCACTTTGAGGCGGTGGAAATGGAAGCAGCCGGCGGAGCCGTAAGTATAGAGAACGCTCTGGAACTGGAATCGGAGCTGAATACCTTACTGAACGATGAAGCGCTGCTGAAAAAAAGAGGAGAAGCTGCAAAACAATACGTATACAGCCACGCGGGCGCCACCCAAACCATACTGGACTATATTTACAGGAACCGCCTTCTTACCAGTTGATCGAACTGCTTAACGGCCGGGTGCTCTTCATTCCATCCCAATTTCAGCTTCAGCTCACGTAATATCCAGAATTCCGCTTCCGGGTAGATGGTAAAATGATTGATGGTCTTCAACGACCGTTCATACATATCTTCATCGCCCCGGAAAAGCTCTGATATAAAGATAAACCTGTCGTTTACCCCGATGGCTTTTTTTATATCTTTCAGCGGCTCATCCTTCAGCTTTTCAGCCAGCTCTTTTCTTTGCTCATACAATTTTTCATTAAGTGAAGGCTCTCCTTTGCCGATCACTTCATTGATCTCTTTTACCTGGGGCTGATGCGCCAGCGTAGGCACTTCCTCAAGCACATTAAATCCCGGTGCGGCGGGAATATCATTACTCTTCAATCCGTTTTTAGCAGGCGCCTTTTCTTCCGGCACATTATTCAATTCTATATCAGATAAGATACCTTCCGTTTTCTCCTCTGGTTGCACGGATGTCACAGCTATACCGCCCGGCATCATTACAGCGATCTTTTTACGCCCGGACGTGTGCTGCTGTTGTTTGAGCAGCAACAGTTCCGTTTGTAACATCTGCACTACATGGATGATCTGTCCCGGAGATGCATTTTGCCGGTATAGCTCCTGCAATTTGTTTATTAAAACGCCGATGCGTTCCATTGGAATATGGTAATTTTGAGCGTTTGCTAATTCAAAAGTATATTATACATAAATTTCGGTGAAGTTACAAACAGCTTGCCATAAAATAATCACAAATGTTTACTGCGCCTCATCTTAAGAGAGATTCAGGCCTGCCGGATTTATGATCTGAGATTTGAAATTGTATTCCCTTCGGATTTTGGGCTTTGAGTTCCGGATTTGAAATTTATTTGGTTCTTTGTCTTTTGGTTCTTGGTGCTTTTATGGCTGTCTGCCACCGGCAACCGGCTGTCAGCAAGACTCTAATACCTACCAGAAACCTGAAACCTCATCCTCCCTAACTTTGCCGTATGTACAAGCACATCATAACACTCCTGAAAAAGGACCTGCTGCTGGAACTAAGACAACAATATACGTTTTACGGTGTGTTATTGTATGTGGCATCCACCATTTTCGTATTATACCTTTCGCTGGAACAGCCCGAAAGCAATGTATGGAACGGATTGTTCTGGATGATCCAGTTGTTTATTTGCGTAAACGCTGTGGCCAAGAGCTTTTTGCAGGAAACCAAAGGCAGGATGCTGTATTTTTATACTATTGCCGGAGCCCAGCAATTTATCATTGCCAAGCTATTGTACAATACGCTTGTTATGCTGCTGATGAGCCTGATCAGCCTGTTGCTGTTCCGTATATTGTTAGGCAACCCTTTGGTGCATTTCTGGCAGTTCACGGCTATCGTATGTATAGGCTCAGTTAGCATGAGCCTCGTGTTTACGATGCTGGCAGCCATCGCCGCCAAGGCGCAACAGCAGGCTTCCCTGATGGCGATCATGGGCTTTCCGGTCATTATTCCCCAACTGCTGCTATTGATGCGCATTTCCAAAGCAGGCATGGGCGAAGCGTTCCAGGCAGGAGCCCTCTCTGATATGGTTTGGCTGCTTTGCGGGCTGGATGCGCTGGTAATGATAATGGCAATCATCCTGTTTCCCTTTTTATGGAAAGATTAAACGGCATTGCCTATTCGTTAAATTAATGTAGGTTTGCGTCATTAAATGATTTAAGGGATGAGAAAATCCTGGTGGAAGATCCTCTGCATCGTTCTGCTTTTATACACGCTCATTGGCGGATTGCTCCTGGAAGTACCCAGAAAAGCCATTTTGAACGAAACCATACGGAATATTTACTTTCACGTGCCAATGTGGTTCGGGATGATGGTGCTGTGCGGCTTCTCTGTATACTATTCTATACTGTTTTTGCGGAAACCCGATCTGTTAAACGATATCAAGGCCACCTCTTACGCTTCCACCGGGATGTTGTATGGTGTACTCGGTATTATAACAGGAGCTATATGGGCCAACTATACCTGGGGCAAAGCATGGAGCAACGATATCAAGCAAATTGGTGCAGCAATAGCTTTACTGATATATGCGGCTTATTTTGTATTAAGAAATTCCATTACAGATATTGACAAACGGGCAAGGGTAGGCGCAGTTTATAATATATTCGCTTTCGTGATGCTGCTACCGGCATTATGGATCATACCCCGTATGATGGAGTCGCTGCATCCTGGTGGTATGGGAAACCCCGGTGCCGACCCAAGGGATATGGATACCCGTATGAGGATGGTCTTCTGGCCGGCTGCCGTTCCGGGCTTCATCCTGCTTGGTCTGTGGATCAGCACCATTATCATCCGTTTTCGTAAAATAGAAGACAAAAATCTGTTGCATGCTTAATTCATCTATTAAAAAGCTCCTCTTAGCCGCTATATTGTTCACTACATCACAGTTTGCCTACGCCCAGGAAAAAGTGGAGATGGCAGAAGGATTGCGCAGCAGCGGAAAAATATATGTAGTGGTAGCCGTACTTGCCACCATCTTTATAGGATTACTGCTTTTCCTGATCAATATAGACAGGAAGGTAAGCCGTCTTGAAAAAGAGCATCAGAAGCAATAAGGCCTTGCCACCCCGATCTTTATCTCAGCACCTCAACAATTAAATTCTAAAAATATTACTATATGTCTACCCGGCATGAATACAGTTTCTTTGATGCTGTTTTGGCCAGCTTCGACAAAGCAGCAAAGTTCACCACATGGGATCCCGGAATATTAGAGCAGATCAGGCAATGCAATTCGGTTTACCGGATGCATTTTCCCGTTAAAATCGGCGATAAAATTGAAGTAATAAAAGCTTACCGCGTACAACATTCCCATCATAAAACACCCTGTA
>CAZREP010000126.1:0-15500 GCA_964599035.1 uncultured Terrimonas sp.
TGCCCCTCGTATATTCGAGGCTATATCATTTTTTGTTGTACAGCGCTATGCGAAAAGGAGGTGCTTTCTGCCACCAGTTTTCCTTCTTTGTATATCGGCAAAGCGTTGGCAATATCGGGCGTAAGGCAGTATTGTATATCTTTTTCCAGCCCATAGGCGCTTAAGCGCAGGTAATGGGAAGCTTTTTTGTTTTTAACAAATTCATAAAGCTCCGGCTGGGCTGATGTGTAAAGTGCATGGGCCATAGCGGAAGAATCGCAGTTAATATTAAAATGTCCTTTGACCCGGTCAATAACAGCCCCGGCAAAAAGGGTATCTTCTATATTTACCCTGTCTTTCCATGCAGCGCAGGCCAGTAATACATTTTGATGTTGGGCAATAAGATATGCCGCTACGGCCGATAGGTTGGGGAAAGAGGCCGTGATGATGTTTTGTGCACCTTTTTCAAGCGCCATGTATAGCAACCTTGTGCCATTGGTGGTAGTGAGCACAAGCACTTTGTTCTCAATAAAGCTGCGTGAATATTCAAATGGTGAATTACCATGCTGCAGCCCTTCAGCTATCCTGCCGTCACGCTCTCCTGCTGTAACCGCGCCGGGCATATTGCCTATTTCAATGCACCTCGCAACACTGTCTACGGGAATAACACAGGTAGCCCCGTTGTATAATGCCGTGGCGATAGTGGAGGTAGCTCTTAAAACATCAATGATAACTACAATGGTATGATGCACATTATAGAGATGCAGCACAGAAGGCGAAAGCGCCGTATATAATGCAGGCTTGTTCCCTTTGATATCGTTTGCCATCCTGTCGTGAAATGGCAAATATCCGAAAGCAAATGGTATTTACCCAAAAGATCATCCCATCACGGCGCGCCATTTCTCCGACTCGGCATAAAGCTTGATCAGCGCATTGCGTTTGTTCAGCAGTGCCTCGAAATAATTTTTCATGAACCATTTACCCAGCACACCCCCTATAGCATCCCGGGGCTCCTCCATTTCGACCAGGTCAATGACCAGGGTGCCATTTTCCACTGGCTTAAAATGATGCTCGTGGCGAAAGCTTTTCAGGTCTCCCTTTACCTGTTCCTCCACGAATTTCTCGGGTATGGTCATTTCCAGTATCCTTGCCGTCATGGCTCTTGTTTTACCTAAGTGCCTGGCGGTGAGCGTAACGGTATCTCCCGCATTCACCAGTATACCTGAGGCGCTTGCCGTAAGGCTTTCGTTGCGACCCTCCAGCGCTTTTTTATAAACAGTAGTATTGCGGGAAAGGTCAAATACCCGTTCCACGGGAGCCTTAATAAATGTGGTGAGATGAATGGAAGCCATAGGATGTTGAAGGTTTTATGGTTGTTGTACAAAAGGTAATTTTGATACGCTTGCCTTCAGGAGCTTATCCCTGATCTCGATATATATTTCGCTGTCTATCCCTGCAAATCCGCTAGCTACATATCCCATTCCAATGGCTCTTCCTAAAGTGGGCGACTGAGTGCCGGATGTTACCCGCCCGATCAGATTGTCTTCGGCATCTTTAATACGGTAACCATGCCGAGGGATGCCTTTGTCGATCATTTCAAAGCCCACTAATTTTTTGTCAACGCCGGCAACTTTCTGTTTTTGAAGGTATTCGGCAGCCGTAAAAGATTTAGTGAATTTGGTGATCCAGCCCAGCCCTGCTTCCAGCGGGGTGGTAAAGTCGTCAATATCGTTGCCGTATAAGCAGTATCCCATTTCCAGGCGAAGCGTATCCCTCGCCCCGAGTCCTATGGGTTTTAAACCCAGCGGAGCACCGGCTTCGAACAGGGCATTCCATATAGTGTCGGCGTTCTTATCTTTACCCTGCCCGGCGGCAGGCAGGTCTTCAAAATATATTTCAACGCCGCCAGCTCCTGTATAACCCGTAGCGCTTATCAGCACGTTATCAACCCCCGCAAACCTGCCCTTTACGAAATTGTAGTATTTAAGGTTCAGGATATCCAGGTCTGTGAGCAACTGTACGATTTTTGTTGCATTCGGGCCCTGCACCGCTAAAAGACAGGTTTTCTCGGAGATATTATGCATTTCCACATTCGCCGTATTATGATAACTGATCCAGTCCCAGTCTTTATCAATATTAGAAGCATTAACCACCAGCAGGTATACTTTATTGTATTCAATGCAATATACCAGCAGGTCGTCGATGATGCCTCCGTTTTCGTTGGTGAGACAACTGTATTGTATTTTGCCGTCAGTCAGCTTTGATGCGTCGTTGGTAGTTACCCGCTGGATCAGGTCCAACGCCCCATCCCCTTTAAATATAAATTCACCCATATGGCTAACGTCAAAAACGCCTGCATTGTTACGTACCGCAGTATGTTCATCATTAATCCCGGTATAGCTGATCGGCATATTAAAGCCTGCAAATTCGGCCATACGGGCGCCTGCGGCGATATGCTTTGCGGTAAAAGGCGTTTGTTTCATGAAGATCACATATTTTGTTTAAACCAGCTGCTGTACATGAGGTAATTACCGGCAATGCGGTTGATCTCGCCGCCGATCAGTTCCTCCGGCACATCCTTTATCTTTCTGGCGGGTACGCCTGCATAGATCGAGCCTGCTTCCACTTTCACTCCCTCCGGGATCACGGCTCCTGCCGCAATAATGGAATAGCTCCCTATTTCGGCATTGTCCATTACAATAGCGCCCATACCGATCAGTACATTATCGTGCACCGTACAGCCATGTACAATGGCATTGTGGCCGATGCTGACATTATTACCAATAATGGTCTTTGTTTTCTGATAGGTGCAATGAACCACCGCACCGTCCTGTATATTTACCTTGTTGCCGATGCGGATGGAGTTCACGTCCCCCCTGACCACCGCATTGAACCATATGCTGCAATCATCCCCGGTTATAACATCTCCCACCACAGTAGCATTGGGGGCGATATAACAATTTTCACCAAAAACCGGGAGCACTCCTTTTACCGGTAATATGAGGGGCATAACTTTAAATTTCTTTAATTTTTTTTGCGAATCGCAGGCACAGCAGTTTTTACACCAATGCAATATCAAAATTCACCAGTTCAACAAATTGCTGCACTCTTTCATCGATATTTTGCCGGGTAAGCTCCCTGAGCCGGGTAGTCCCGAATTTTTCCACGCAAAAAGAGGCGATTGCAGAGCCGATAATGATCGCCGATTTCATGCCTTCAAAAGAATAATCTTTCGTGCTATCAAGATAACCTACAAAGCCGCCCGCAAAAGTATCTCCTGCCCCTGTGGGATCAAACACCTCATCTATGGGTAGGGCAGGCGCAAAAAATACCTGATCGCCATGAAAAAGCAGGGCGCCGTGCTCCCCTTTTTTTATGACCAGGTATTTGGGACCCATTTTCATGATCTCTTTTGCCGCACGCACCAGTGAGTACTGTGCGCTCAGTTGCCTGGCTTCGCTGTCATTCACCAGCAGGATATCCACTTCTTTCAGCACTTTTTCCAGGTCGGGCATGGCTGTTTCCATCCAGAAATTCATGGTGTCCAGCACAATAAGCCGGGGGCGCTCTTTTAATTGTTTTATTACACTGAGCTGAACGGCAGGCGACAGGTTGCCGAGCATCAGTATATCTGCACCCTGGTAGCTGGGGGGTACAACCGGTTCGAAATCCCCCAACACATTTAGCTGTGTTTCCAGCGTATCGCGGGTATTCATATCCAGGTGGTACCTGCCATGCCAGAAAAAGGACTTTTTATCTTTCTTCACCTGCACTCCTTCCACCTGCACTCCCCTGGCTTCGAGCACCGACAGCTCCTCCTTCGGGAAGTCGCCGCCCACAATGGAAATCTGCTGAATGGGCCTCGTGAAGTTAGATGCGCTCCACGCAATATAGGTAGCCGCTCCACCCACGATTTTATTGCTTCTTCCAAAAGGAGTTTCAATTGCATCAAAAGCCATGGATCCAACAACGATCACCGACATGGTTATGGGATTTATTTAAGTGACTAATACTCTGGATTTAAAATCGTGCAAAGCTAAGTCAAATAAATGAAGCCCCGTTGTTTTTAACCCGATACGTACCTGTAGTTTCTTTTTATTTTTGTTCTATGGAATTTGAAAACTTTATCTCCTCTCTCACTGCGGGACAACCGCCTGTAATGGTGTCTGCTTATTTGCAGGCATTATGGTATGATGCAAGGGGAAACTGGAACAAAGCACATCATATTATACAGGACATTGATGATGACAAAGCCGCTCATATTCATGCTTACCTCCACCGCAAAGAAGGAGACGCAATGAACGCCCGGTACTGGTATAACCGCGCAGGTAAGCCTTTCCCTTCCGTTTCATTGCAGGAGGAGTGGGATGCACTGGTAAGAGCGTTGCTATAATTTCAAATTGAATGGGCCGGCTTTAACATCTTGCTATAGGTAAGCAGAGGGAAAAACATTAACTTCGTTCTTCATCATGAAATATATCTTCTACATACTTTTTGGCTATCTGGTTTACCGCTTCATCGCAGGCTTTTTGTTTCCTGTTTTCAGAACGGGCAGGCAAATAAAAAAGCAGTTTGATGAAATGCAGCAGCGTATGCAGGACAATATGCAGCAATCACCTCCTGGATCTTCTTCCCCTCAGCAACAGCCTCACAGCAAAGCTCCTGTAGGCGAATATATAGACTTTGAGGAGGTGAAATAGTTTCCGTACTCCGCATATATACGGATGAAATCACCTAAATTTGCCCTCCTTTTTACTTTATTTACTATACAATGGCAAATCAGTTATTCGATTTTGGATTGATCGGGTTAGGCGTTATGGGACGCAATTTCTTATTAAATATGGCCGATCATGGCTTTGCAGTAATTGGATACAACCGAAGCCCGCAAAAAGTTACCGACTTAGAAAATGAAATGGTTCCAGGCACTACGGTGAAGGGCACTTCCAACCTTAAAGAAATGGCGGATGCGCTCAAATCGCCCCGCAGGATAATGATGCTGGTGCAGGCAGGCAAACCGGTTGATGCTGTACTCGAAGAACTGATCCCCCTTCTTGATAAGGGTGACGTTATAATCGACGGAGGTAATTCGCATTACACCGATACCCTGCGCCGTGTGCAGTACATGCAGGAAAAAGGTTTCCATTTTATGGGAATGGGCGTTTCGGGCGGCGAGGAAGGAGCAAGAAGAGGTCCCAGCATTATGCCTGGTGGTGACCGGGAAGCTTACGAGCATGTAAAGCCTATGCTGGAAGCGGTTTCGGCCAAAGTGAACGGAGAGCCCTGTGTGGCACACCTGGGAAAAGGTGCTGCAGGACACTATGTAAAAATGGTGCATAATGGCATTGAATATGGTATTATGCAGCTTATAAGCGAGGTATATGATGTGCTGCACCGCGGCTACGGTCTCACCAATGATGAGCTCCATCAAGTGTTCAAACAGTGGAATGATGGCGAACTGCAGTCTTTTCTCGTAGAGATCACCCGCGACATATTCTTAAAGGTTGATGATAAAACCGGTAAACGTCTCGTGGATGTAATATTAGATAAAGCAGGATCCAAAGGAACCGGGAAATGGACTTCACAGGATGCCATGGACCTGGGTATTTCGATCCCTACGATCGACGTTGCCGTGAGCATGCGTAATCTTTCGGCCCTCAAGCAGGAAAGGGTTACAGCCTCCTCGGTATTTCCTTCGGAGATCAAAATTACCGGCATTTCCAAAGAGGATATCATTCAGCAGGGCAGGGAAGCGCTTTTCTTCGGAACCATGATCAGTTATGCCCAGGGGCTGGCACTCCTGGTAGAGGCTTCTAAAGAATACGATATGGAGATCCCGCTCCCCGACGTGGTGAAGATATGGCGCGGAGGCTGCATCATCCGCTCCACCCTGCTGGAAATATTTTACCAGGCCTATGTTAATAATGCTTCTCTTCCCAATATCCTGTTAGACAGTCATATTGCAGACCTGCTAAAGACCAGAACAGCAAATACCCGCAGGTTCATAGCTGTGGCAGCACAGGCAGGTATTCCTGTTTCTGCACTGGCAGTGTCTTTAGGTTATTTTGATGCTTACCGGAGTGCGGTGATGCCCACCAACCTGATCCAGGCGCAGCGCGACTTTTTTGGTGCGCACACCTATCAGCGTATTGATGAAGAAGGGATTTTCCACTCCAACTGGCAATAGCACACATTCGTTCAAAAATTAATTTAAAAGAGGAATTCCGGTTACCGGCTTATCCATTTCCCATTTATTGTTAGCTGTAGCCTATATTATAATTACATGCACGTAACTATTCCAGGTATGCAAAATCATAAACGTCCGCCTTCCTCGCTCATCTTTATTTTTGGAGGAAGCGGCGATCTCAACCTTCGTAAACTTACGCCGGCATTGTATAATTTATTCTTAGATGAATGGATGCCTGAAAAATTCGGCATTGTAGGTATCGGAAGGAGCGAATACAGCGACGATAAATACCGGGAACATTTACTGGAAGGCATAAAAAAATTCTCCCGCCGCAAAGGAGAGGAAAATGGCAACTGGAAAAATTTTGCACAGCATGTCAGCTACCTGCAAATGGATGCTGAAGATGAAGCTGCCTATACTAAAATATCCGATATCGTAAAGGAAAAGGAGACGGCTTTTGGAGAACATCCCAACGTTATTTTTTATCTCGCTGTGGCGCCGCAGCTTGTACCCGATATTGCTGCCAAGCTGGGCCCGCTGAATATCTGCTCCGACACCAAATGTACCCGCATTGTTATTGAAAAGCCTTTCGGTCATGATCTGGAAAGCGCCAGGGAACTGAACCTTTTGCTGAGCACCATGTTTGATGAAGACCAGATCTTCCGTATCGATCATTATTTAGGTAAGGAAACGGTACAGAACATCCTGGCGCTGCGATTCGCCAATGCACTGTTTGAACCCATATGGAACAGGAACTATATTGAGAACGTACAGATCACTGCTGCTGAAACAGTGGGTGCCGAAAGCAGGGGCGCTTATTATGAAAAGTCGGGCGCGCTCCGCGATATGGTACAAAACCATATGCTGCAACTGATGTGTATGATAGCCATGGAGGCTCCGGTTTCATTCGATGCCAATGAGATCCGGAATAAAAAGGTAGATGTGCTGAACGCTATCCGTAAAATAGATCACAGCGATGTGCAGGACTATGCGGCAAGGGGTCAATATGCCGAAGGTTGGATGAAGGGGGAAAAAACCCTGGGTTACCGGCAGGAAAAAAATGTTAATCCCGAATCAGGTGTGGAAACTTTCGCTGCCGTTAAATTCTATATTGATAACTGGCGTTGGCAGGATGTCCCTTTTTATGTGCGTACCGGCAAGCGTATGCGTAATAAAAGCACGATCATCACCCTGCAGTTCCGCCCGGCGCCAAGCTTTGCCTTTCCGCCAGAGGCAGCCGCCACCTGGCGGCCCAACAGGCTCACCATCAGTATCCAGCCTGAAATGGACATACGGATCCGCTTCCAGGCCAAACGGCCGGGACAGGATATGATCCTCAGTCCGGTGGATATGATCTTCAACTACGACGAGGCGTATGACGAGCACCAGCCCGAAGCATATGAAACACTGCTGCTGGACGTAATGGAAGGAAATGCCACCCTGTTTATGAGAGTTGACCAGGTAGAAGCGGCATGGAAGATCATTATGCCGATACTGGAAACATGGGAGGCCCGTAAACCCGTGGATTTCCCTAACTATGCGCCCGACTCATGGGGCCCGGAAGATGCCGAAGCGCTGATCGCGAGAGACGGATTCAACTGGGTAACACTGCCGCCGCCACATGAAGAATAGTACTGCTGGTCAAATATTAATCTTGTCACGTGCCAATTTTACTTTTAGAGTTTTAAACAATCTATCCTGCTCAAACCAGTTAGCTGTTATAAATGCAACATCTTCTCGTCCGCTATTATTATAATATCTAATTACGTACTGTCTTGAAGGGGGGAATCTATGTTTTAGATTGATTGAAAAACTAATAATATTTGAATATTGTACTTTTTCCATTTTTTTGGAAAAGAATGTCATTAAATAAATCGCCTCAGAATCATATTTCATTTTTCTTTGCTTATAGATGTCGTAAATAAAAAATGCAGAGCAAAAGAACGCTGCAAACAGTTGAAAAATGCTTTCCCAGGGCTGTCTAATGATAATTTACTTGATGGTTGTCGAATTGGGTATAGTAGCAAAGCTTTACAATACAACGAAGACGACCGGTAGATAAGCTGCGTAGCAGCGATCATATTTGTAGAAAAAAATATAGAAAAAGTAAAAAGGCGCATAGTGCCGCAATATTAAAACCCGTTTCATTGAGGTGGGCTATCATTCCTGATCAAAAAAGTCAAATAATTTAATATTGCGCCGTGTTGCGGCTTATAGAACATGTGTTGAAAACTCGTGTGGCTACAAATATTTTGGCCCGCTGCGCCTAGGAAATACACTATAGAAGAAAGCGACGCGTAGCACCGTAATATTAAAACAGATTTCATAGAGATTGGCTGCCCATCTTCAGAGAACGATAACAAATGAGATAGAGCGTTTATTAGGTTAGCGAATTACGGATAGCTCTTATCTCTTAATGCTGTATTTCTTACCGGGATACTACATCACTTTCTTCACGAACAGCCTTCCGGAGTTTATACCCAGCACCACATCGCTGAGCCCCATGGCCAGTGCGCCGAGCATGGGATTAAGGAAGCCCAGCGCCGCCATCGGGATGGCCACGATATTGTAACAAAATGCCCAGAACAGGTTTTGCCGGATCGTGATAAACGTGTGCTTGCCTAATCCCAGCGACAGGGGAAGGTTTTTCAGCCCGTGGTTCATCAGCACCACATCGGCTGTTTGTATGGCTACCTGTGATGCTTCGCTTAATGAAATGCCAATCGTTGCTTTAGCAAGAGCAGGTGCATCGTTAATACCATCCCCCACCATTGCAGTAGGTGCTTTTGCGGAGAGTGATTCCACAACGGCCAGCTTTTGTTCGGGTGTTTGCTCCGCGATCACATGGTCAATACCAAGGGCTGCAGCCAGTTGTTCGCTTTTGGCCTTACTGTCGCCGCTTAAAAGATAGGTGGTAATACCCTTGTTGCGGAGGTAGCTGATTACCGTATGAGCTTCAGGACGTATATTATCCTGTACATCTATCCATCCGATCAGCTCATTATTTTTGATGATATATACATTATGCGTATCATCTTTGGTCAGTGCTGATGCCGCTTTATAAGAGCCGGCCCAGTATTCGCTACCTTCTTTATCGGCTGCTTTTATGCCCAGGCCCTTTATCTCCTCTATCTTAGCCCAGCGTATATCATTTTTGGTCTTCCAGGCAGAGGTAATGCATTTTGCAATGGGATGCCCGGAATACTTTTCAAGAGAGAAGGCTATGCGCTTTAATTCTTCTTCAGAGATGGCATCGTTTACAGACCGGAACTGTGCAACGGTCAATTGACCCGTGGTGAGTGTTCCCGTTTTATCAAATACCACCTGGCGGATATCTTTAAAAAGCTCAAGGCTCCTGGCGTTACGAAAAAGCACCCCGTTGCGGGCTGCACGGCCGAGTCCTACTGCTACGGCAGCGGGTGTGGCCAGCCCTAATGCACAGGGGCATGAAATGACCAGTACGGCAATGCCGCGCATGAGGGCCGGAGTGAATTCCTGCAGTACCCAATAATTGATAATAAAAGTGAGCAATGCAATACCGATCACCGCGGGCACGAAAATGGCGCTTATCCTGTCGGCCATCTGCTGCACAGCAGGTTTTTCGGACTGGGCCTGCTTTACCAGGTTTACAATATTAGCCAGCGCCGAATCATCGGCGGAGGCGGTAACCTGGGCTTTTACCGTTCCGTTCACCAGCAGGCTACCACCTATAAGGGTATCCTTTGCCTGCTTTTCCCGCGGCATGCTTTCCCCGGTAATGATGGACTCATTCACACTGGCTTCTCCCCATAGTATTTTGCAGTCGGCCGGAACCAGTTCCCCGTTGCGGATCAGGATAAGGTCGCCCGAACGGAGATCCTTATTGTCAACGGTCATGATCACTTCCTGGTGATTTTCATCAAAAGCGATCATATTGGCCGTTGTTTTTTGCGATTTGGCCAGTCCCTGCAATGCTTTCTGGGTAGAACGGATAGATTCGCTTTCCAAATAGTTGCCGAAAAATACAAGTGTAATGATCGTAGCCGCGGTTTCATAAAAAAGATAATCCTCACCGAGGTTCATTAAAGTTCCTGCAAGGCTGTAAATAAAGGCGGCCGTTGCGCCCAGGGCGATCAATACGTTCATATTGGGGATGCCGTTGCGCAGGCTTTTAACGGCACTCTTCCCGAAATAAGACATCCCTGTGATGTATACGGGAAGGCAAAGCGCAAGCTGTACCCAGGGATTCATCAGCCAGTGCCAGCCCAGCCATCCATGCACCATGTGTAAAAGCAGCACTACAGTAAAGGGGAGACAGATCAGCGTATATTTCAAATGGGTATTCATTTTTTGTTCCGGAGCGGCTGTTTCAGGCGCTTCCAGCGTGCCGGTTACCTTATAACCGAGCGTATCAATGCCCTTTTGTATCTGTTGTGCGGAGTTGCCGCCGTTTAAGTCAAATGCCACGGCGCCGTCTACAAAGTTTACCCTGATATTCTGAGCGCCTTCCTTTTCCAGGTACTTCCGGATGGTAAGCGCACAGTTGGAGCAATCCATTCCCTCAACTTTCCATTTTATATTTTCCATACTGCAAAATTACCAACCCGCGTAATGAAGGATTAATGCGATGGCAGGTATCTTTGCAACATCGTATCAGTAACACCTTAAAATGGCAAATATCTTTGCAACAGGGAGGCAGGGAAGGGTACAGGTTGCAAGTTGCAGGTTCTGGCTATGAGCTTTCAGCTATGTGCAATGTGAGACCTCATACCAAACACCAAGAGCCAAATGACAAGAAACAAATCAGCAATCAGCTGTGGGCTTTCAGCAATGAGCTCACCCTGTGACCTGAAACCTGCAACATTTTTCAGATACATTGCTTATGGAGATAACAGTTACATTAGACAAGCTGCCACAATGCGCGCAGTACTTTTGGGAGCAGGTGCCCGAAGAGGAGACACTGTTCGCTTTTCACGGTGAGATGGGCATGGGTAAAACCAGCTTTATAGCGGCGTTATGCATAGCCAAAGGTGTAACCGGTCATGTGAGCAGCCCTACGTTTTCGCTGATCAATGAATATGTTTATAAAGAGAAAGACAGGGTGAAGCGCATTTTCCATATCGATCTTTACCGGCTAAAGGATGAGGATGAGGCTGTGAATGCCGGTATAGAAGATTGCCTCTATTCCGGCGACATCTGTTTTGTAGAATGGCCGGAGAAAATACCTTCTCTTTTACCCGCAAAGAGGGTGGATATCTATATGTATCCGGTAAATAGCAATACCCGGTTGCTGAAAATTGATTTTCACAGGTAAATATTTAGTAAATTGTTCGCTCAAACCTATCCAGCTTATGCCGGCAGAAAAGCCATTTGTAGGTACATCGTTCAGCTACGAAACTTTAGAAGAAACTTTAGATGTTAAGCCACGTGAAGCGCAGTTGCTGATCGGGATCCCCAAGGAAAACTCTTTCCAGGAAAACCGTATTGCTTTAACGCCGGATGCCGTTAGCGTGCTCACCAACAATGGCCATCGTGTGGTGGTGGAGCATCGTGCCGGGGAAGGCGCTCATTTTTCCGAAAAGGATTACAGCGATGCAGGTGCCAAGATCACATACGATAAGAAGGAGGTGTTTCAATGCGATATGGTCATGAAATCCGCACCGGTAAATGAAGAAGAGATCGGACTGTTGAAGCACAATCAAACGATCATCTCCCCTATTCATTTGCCGGTAATGAAAACGGAGATATTGCAGCACATGATGGAGAAGCGGATCACCGCCTTATCGTTTGAGAACTTCAAGGACGATTCGGGTCATAACCCCATCGTGCGCAGCATGAGCGAAATTGCGGGCAGCGCCGTAATGCTGCTGGCCGGTAATTATTTGAGCAATGCCAATAACGGTAAGGGGATGTTGCTGGGCGGCATTTCGGGCATTCCCCCTACCAAAGTAGTGATCATAGGAGCGGGAATTGTAGGAGAGTATGCTGCAAGGACCGCCCTGGCGATGGGCAGCAGCGTAAAAGTGTTCGATAACAATATCTATAAGCTCAAGCGCATGCAGGGCAATATAGGTGTAAGAATGTGGACTTCCGTAATAGAGCCTAAAATATTGGCCAAGCAGTTAAAGAGTTGCGATGTGGCTGTAGGTGCTTTGTCTTCTTTTGGCGGACGCACGCCTATAGTGGCAACAGAAGAAATGGTATCCATTATGCGGCCCGGCAGCGTGATTCTGGATGTTTGCATTGACCGTGGCGGCTGCTTTGAAACGTCCGAGATCACTTCCCATGAAAATCCTGTGTTTATCAAGCATGGTGTTATTCATTACTGCGTGCCTAATATCCCTTCCGGTTTTGCCCGCACCGCTTCACAGGCTATAAGCAACGTGCTGATGCCGCTGCTGCTTGAAATAGGCGATGAAGGCGGGCTCGAAAAGCTGGTATGGCATAAGTTCAATATCCGCAGCGGCATCTATCTGTTCAAAGGCGCATTGACCAATATCTATCTCAGCCAGCGCTTCAATTTAAAATACACCGACCTGAACCTGCTGATCGCCAGCAGGAGATAAATGCCCTAATTATTCGCCAGCGCTTTCTTGGCCACCTTGCCTACCGTGAGCCCCTGAACAACAATAGAGAATACCACCACTACATAAGTGATCTCCAGTAATAAGTTCTTGTATTCACCATTGTCTACCGATAAAACAAGCGCAATGGATACCCCACCTCTGAGTCCGCCCCATACCATTACCGTGAGCGCGCCTTTAAGGAACTTGTTTTTAAACGGCACAATGGTGTAGGGTATCCAAATGGAGAGCAGTCTTGCCAGCAGCACAATGATGATCGAAATAACGCCAAGCGCGAGATGTGTGACGAGATCGGGGATCAGCAATAATTCAAACCCGATAAAGAGGAAAAGTATGGCGTTCATTATTTCGTCTACCAACTCCCAGAACTTATTCAGGTAGTCTTTGGTTTCCGGCGACATGGCTGTTTTCTTGCCGTAATTCCCGATAATAAGCCCTGCGGCAACCATGGTAAGCGGTCCAGAAATATGCAAGGCATGTGCAATAAGATAACCTCCCATTACCACCGAAAGTGTAATCAATACCGATACTTTATAGTCGTCTATTCTTTTTATGGAAGTGGAGGCCCCCAGCCCGAGCAGCGTGCCCATCAATAAGCCGCCCAGCGCTTCCCTGGCCAGCAACCATGAAATGGACGAGGGGGAAATATCAATGGAATCGGTTTTGGTAAGCTCCAGGATAACGGCAAATAATACTACTGCTACACCGTCATTGAAAAGCGACTCGCCGGTGATCTTTGTTTCCAGGGTTTTGGGAACCTTTGCCTGCTTTAAAATGCCCAGCACCGCAATAGGATCGGTGGGTGAAATCAAGGCACCGAACAACAAGCAATAAAGGAAAGGGATATTTTCGTGAAAGAGCGCCGCCACATGGTACAAAAGGAACGCTACTACAAAAGTGGAAATGATAACGCTTACCGTAGAAAAAATGAATATGGGCCATCGTTGTTCCCTGAGATCGGCAAAGTTTACATGAACCGCACCTGCAAAAAGCAGGAAGTTAAGCATGGCGCCCATCAGCACTTCGGTAAAATCGAACTCCGAAATAAGATTAAAGAAGCTGAGGGTGGTATCTGGAAAAATATGTGTGCCTACCACCCTGATCAGGAGGGAAACAACAATGGCGATCAGCATGATGCCGATAGTGGAAGGCAATTTCAATATCCGCAGATTCAGGTAAGCAAAAAAAGAAGCTAATACAATTAAAACAGAGAAAGAATAATAAAGTTCCAACCGGTATTGAGTTTAAAGATTACGCGAATTTAAAAAAAAATCATGTTTAGCCACGAAGGGTGCATTTCAAATTGTCGCCGTTTGGTGGGGACACCGCCCACATGAAGCAATACAATAGCCACAAATTCACGAATATATAATGTGTTTTGATTCTTTATTCGTGCATTCGTGGCATAAATGGAATCTGTGGCATCCTTGCCACAAGTGGAAATTAATTATTTATAGTCGTTGATACTCAACCGTTCGCTGCAGAAAGTATATTCCGCCTCGTCATTGCTGCTTACAATGATAAGCCTGTTCCGGCAATAGGCTGATATCAGCCGGTGGTACAGCGCCACACCCTCTCCGTCTAAGTTGGTGCAGGGCTCATCCAGCAGTAAAACAGGAACATCCGAAAAAACAGCCTGCGCCAGCTTTACCCTTTGCTTCATGCCGCTGCTAAAGTACCTGATCTGCTTGTGTGTGGCGTTTTCGAGTCGGGTTAATACAATGATGTCCTGGATGGTTACCGAGGGAAGCAGCGGTTTGAACTGCCGGTGGAAGTGCAGGAATTCGTGCAGGGTCATTTCTTCTATAAGATCCAGGTAAGGAGCAGCTACAGACAGGTGCAGGTAAATGGTATCGCTGTTAACTGTGCTGCCGGAAGGTAGTTGTTTGCCGTCTGCCTGGTACTGCACCTGTCCTTCGCTGGGAGACAGCGCGCCTGCTATCACCTGCAGCAGTGTTGATTTGCCCGACCCGTTGGGTCCGGTAATAGCATAAGCCCTGCCCTGAATGAATTGAAAATCAAGATGCCGGAATATCCAGTCCCTGTTGAATCGCTTGCCGGTATTAGTCAACGATATCGTCATCCACACTGTTTTTAGTGTAGCGTTTAATGATGCCTCTTCCGCTTTCGCGGATAAAAGTTACGATCTCATCTCTTTCATCTGTAGCCGGGAATTCCTCTTCGAGGATCTCCACCGCCTGGGAAGTATTTAAGCCCTTGTTATAAATGGTTCTGTAGATATCCAGTATATGATTGATCTTATCGATAGTAAAGCCCCTGCGCTTGAGACCGATGGAATTCACCCCCGCATAGCTCAGCGGCTGCCGGGCCGCCTTGATATAAGGAGGTACATCCTTACCTACTAGCGAGCCGCCCCCCACGTAACAGTGAGCGCCGATCTTTACAAACTGGTGCACGGCGCACATCCCGCCGAGTATGGCCCAATCGCCCATCACCACATGCCCGGCCATTTGGGTGTTGTTGGTAATAATGCAGTTATTGCCAATAATGCAATCGTGTGCAATATGGCTGTACGCCTGCAGCAGGCAGTTGTTGCCGACCGTTGTTTTTCCCCGTTCTTTCGTTCCCCTGTTTATGGTTACAAATTCCCTTATGGTAGTATTGTTTCCTATTTCTACCAGTGAATCTTCCCCTTCAAATTTGAGATCCTGGGGAATAGCCGAAATAACCGCTCCGGGAAAGATGCGGCAGTTTTGGCCGATCCTTGCTCCTTCCATAATCGTTACATTGCTGCCGATCCACGTACCTTCTCC
>CAZREP010000127.1:0-15423 GCA_964599035.1 uncultured Terrimonas sp.
GCGGTATTGAAGGATGAATTTGCCAAACCGTACTTTGAACAGATTGTTCTTTTCCTGAAAACAGAAAAAATGGCGGGTAAAATCATTTATCCTCCCGGGCCGTTTATTTTTAATGCATTTGAACAAACCCCTTTTGACAAAGTAAAGGTGGTGATCATCGGACAGGACCCGTATCATGGCGCGGGGCAGGCGCATGGATTATGTTTCTCCGTTCAGGACGGCGTGCCCCCTCCCCCTTCGCTGATCAATATTTTTAAAGAAATACAATCTGATATCGGGATAACAATGCCTTCGGGAAAAGGAAACCTTACGCATTGGGCACAACAGGGGGTATTATTGCTGAATGCAGCCCTTACAGTGAGAGCGAACGAGCCATTCAGCCACTCCAAAATAGGATGGGCTACATTTACAGACGCCGTTATACAAAAGGTCTCTGAGCTTAAAACAGGAGTGGTGTTCCTCCTATGGGGAAGATTTGCACAGGAGAAGCAGGCGCTGATCGATGAAACCAGGCATTATATGCTGAAGGCCGCACACCCTTCCCCATTTTCCGCCGATAAAGGCTTTTTTAACTGCAAACATTTTTCAAAAACAAACAGTCTGCTGCAGCAGCAGGGGAAAGACCCGATTGACTGGAAGATTGAGTGATTTGAAATTTGAGATGAGAGTGGGTTGCAGGTTTCAGGGTACAGGTTACAGGGAAGTTTGGGAGTTTATGGTTTTTAGTTTACTGTTGACAGAGAATTGGAGATTTTTGATTTGAGATTTGAAATTGTATTTCGTTCGGATTTCGCTCCGAACGTTCGGAGTTTGAGCTTCGGATTTGAAACCTGCCCGGTAGGCAAGTTTATTTGGTTCTTGTGATTTGGATCTTGATGCTTCTTTCGAATTTCGCTCCGAACGTTCGGAGTTTGGGCTTCGGATTTGAATTCTCTTTGGTTCTTGTGATTTGTTATTTGATCCTTTTTCTTCGTATCCATAAATATCCAGCGTTAATATGACCATATTCAAAAATGTATTCGGCCGCATATGGGCGGCATGGGGAGCCATCATATTCGTGAGCACCCTGCTTATAGCCGTAGTACCCATCTGGCTTACCAATTATATCAGGGAACCGCTCGGAACGGAAATATTCCGTCGTATATCAAAAGCGTGGATGGAGTTCTTTCTTTTCACTATCGGTTGCCGGATCGTAGTAAAGGGAAAAGACCATTTCGAAAAAGGTAAGAACTATATTGTGGTCAGCAATCACAATTCCTATATGGATATCCCGCTTACCACCCCGCAAATCCCGGGACCCAACAAAACCATTGCCAAAGCGGAGCTGGCCAGAATACCTTTGTTCGGGCTGATCTATTCGAGAGGTTCCGTGCTCGTTGACCGTACAAGCGAACGCAGCCGTAAGGAGAGCTATGGCAAAATGAAAGCGGTGCTTGATACCGGCCTCCATATGTGCATCTATCCCGAAGGAACACGGAATAAGACCGGCGAGCCGCTGAAATCGTTTCACGACGGTGCTTTCAGGCTGGCGGCAGACACCGGGAAACCGATCATCCCCGTTTTGCTGTTCAACACCAAAAAAGTGCTTCCCGGCAGTAGCAAGCCTTTTTACTTATGGCCGGCAACCATTCATATGCATTTTCTTGAACCCGTAGCGGTGCAACCGGGTGATACCACTCCAGCCTTAAAGGAAAAAGTATTTACCATAATGTACGATTACTATAAGCAAAATGCTGCTAATTATTCCTGAAAGTACGGGTACGGTTTATTTTCAGGTCACGCAGCATGCCCGATTTGGGATAAATGGAAATATTAAAGGAGCGCCATAGCCCAAAAGGAGTAACATTAATAGACATCTGCCAGCAATGCATCTCGCGGGAGATGAACATGGAAAAAGAGGGGATCTTTAAGGTCTGAAAATCAAAATAGCCATTGGCGCCCACTTTCCATTTCTCGGTCAGGCTGAAATCGCCGTTGAATTGCGCGCTCGAAGTGAAGCGGGTATCAAAGCCGCTGTAATCTCTCCTGAGGATCTTGCTGAAGCTAAGTGAATAGGAAAGATTAATGGACCAGGGGATATTAAAGTCAACGAACTCCGACGGGTTCCTGCGGATATAATCCATCTGCTGCTCTATCTCATCTGCCGTAAGGTTATCATAGTTATCATAGGCCATTTGGTCGTCTGCAGCCTTCTTATCTTTATCTTTTTCCTTGCTTTTAAAGCTGGTAGACAGAGAGAGACTTCCATTAGTGATACGTCCTAAAGAGATCTTTTTATCCTGCCACACATACTTGTTTACCCTGTAGCCCATGCTGTCTACCACATACGGGTCAATATTGGCGCTTGCCGTAATATTGATCTTATCGAACAGGGTGCTGCGCGCATACAGGTTAAATGTGGAAAGCTTAAATGAGTCTGCAAGGAGATTGTAGCTTCCGGTGATGCCAAATCCATCTATCAGCTTCACCTTTTTGAGCCCGTCGCCTTCCTCCTCCCTGGTGCTGTCTGCCTTTTCCCTTACTTTCATCTCTAAAAAATTATCGATCCCGAACCCTATGCTTCCCGACTCTCCGTAACCAAAAGAACCATATACCCCTCCATCATATTGCGACATCATCATTTTTCGGCCGGTGGTATCAAATTGTGTATTGAGATAATACGATTTAGACAGGTCGGGCTTATAGCCTATGCTCATCTGGGGGCGCATCACGTGGCGTATGGCCTGCACTTTGGCATTTTTATCTTTCATGTTCAGCGTGCCGAACATAGCCGTGCTGAAAGATACTGACATGGAAATATCACGGGCAGTGTAAAAGCCTTTGCTCACAGTGCTATCCACTTTGCGGGTCTGATCGTTCCACCTTCTGAACAGCTTCTGCGAATACCACCGTTCCTGGTAGCCGAAGCCGGGTGAGATCTGTATAGATCCAAGCTGCGGCAATGCCAGTGTAATGGGGATATTGTGCTGGGCGCCCCATTGAAAAGTGTCTATCATTTGTTTGAAGGTAAAAGAGGTATCGATAAATGAAGTGCGGCCGCGTGCGCTGCCGGTATACCCGATACCTAACTTATAGTACCATTTTCCCGAGCCGGCCATTTCCTGCGGCTGAAAAGGATACAACGTGTTCACGTTAAAATTGATATCCGGCAGGTTGAGGTTAACCTCGCTCGTGTTGTTGTTCTGGCTATGATTGAGGTTCACAGAAAGGTTATATGGTTTCCCTATCCATGATTTCTGGTAAGATATGGAAGAGCTCAACTGATTGGCAAAGCTTTGCGGCTGGCTGTAAGTACCTCCTGCGCCGTTGCTCTGATCAATGATGGCGTTTGTAGGCAGGTACTTCGTATAAGAGCTGGACCCCGCATTCACACTCGCCGAAAAATTAACTCCGGGCCTGGCTTTGCTGTCCATACGGTGGCTCCAGGTTAAAAAGAAGCTTTTGTTCTTGGCATAATCGGCATCTCCTTTGAAACCCTGGTGTGTATTCTGATAACTGAAATTGAGCGAGCCGTTATAACGGTACCTCACCCGGTAAGTAGGGGTAAGATTCAAACGCCAGCTTCCATAGGAATAGATATCCGCGCGTGTAGTGATATCAAAATTATCGCTGATCACTTTATAATAACCTAACCCTTCCAGGCCCAGGCCAAATCCGTCGGTAACGGTAAACTGTGGGGGTAAAAAACCGGAGTGCCTTCCCTGTTGCATAGGGAACATGCCAAAAGGCAGGATGATCGGCAATACAGGCACATTTTCGAATTCTACCCCTACCGGGCCCGTAACGGCCACCTTCTTGCTGATGTATTTTATTTTCCTTGCCCGGAAGGCGAAATGAGGCGTATCTAAATTGCAGGTGGTAAAACGGCCCTTAAAGGCATAGATCGTTTGCGGATCTATTTTTTTTACCACCTCGGCGTAATTGTACAGTTCACTCTGCTGGAAATAGCTGCTATGGGTAAGTCCTTTCTGAGTTTTGAAATTAAACTCCAGACTATCGCTCATCGTATTGATATCGCCCTGTTGCAAAACCGCCGGTCCCAGAGGTTTGCCGGCTGTGTCGAGCTTCATTCTTGCCTTTACGATATTGGTTTGCTGGTCAAAGGCAATTTCCGGCGCCTTAAGATTAACGTCTTTATATTTTACATCCGTTTCCCCGTAGAGGTACAGTTTTTTGGCAGTTACATCAAGCACCATAGAATCTTTGGCTTCGTACTCCACCGGGGCATCAATAGAATCTTTAGACATTTTTACGCTAAAAGTGTCTATTTTAACCAACTTTAAAGAATCACTGAGCAAAGAATCAGGTTTGTTTTTTATTACGCCGGTATCGCTATCCGGCAAAGGGAGCGTATCTTTTATGGGGAGAACAGTGTCGGTAAAGGCTGTTAAATAATTGTCAAAAGGAAAGAGAAGACGGTTTTTTGCTCTTCCATTATGCATTATTGCGATTGTAAGCAGCAGTAAGGTGAAAGTAAATATGTAATTTCGCTTAAATTTGCGACGTTTATTTTTCATACATACACAGGCAACAAAAATAGCCATATTACCGGTAAGAAAACGTGAAGATTGAAATTGAATTACTAAACCCTATTAAATTTTAACAAGGGCATGAAGAAAAAAATCATCGTTGCTTCCTCCATTTTCTTTTTACTCTTTGTTTCATTGGTTTGTTTCTCGCAGTCCCAGAGCCGTATTAAAACGATCATTGTAGATGCGGGCCACGGAGGCGCCGACCAGGGTGCCAAAGGCAGCTATTCTACAGAAGCCGAGATCACTTTGCAGCTTGCTTTAAAAGTAGGGGCATTGCTGGAGAAGGAGCTGCCCGACACAAAAATAGTCCAAACGCGCACTACCGATATTACACAGCCTGTAAGGGAAAAAGCAGCTTTTGCCAATGAAAACAAAGGCGACCTGTTTATCTGCATCCACGTTAATGCGGCCCCTCCCATCCGCCATTCACAGGTTACAGGATACCGCACCCGCACTTATTATGTCGGGAAAGGAAACAACCGGAAGAAGCATACCAAAAAGGAGCCTGTATATAAAAGATGGACCACACCCAACCCCCGGTATGGTACGGGAACCTATGTATGGGCTGCCGACAGGGACACGCATAAGGCTGATGCCGTATCTGAACGCTTTGAATCGGAAGGGGAACTTACCGGTATCCCGGATCCTTCCACTCCCGAAGGTGCTATTGCCAGCAGGTTATGGGTGCAAAAATATTTCAAGAACAGCGTACGCCTGGCTTCCATGATCGAAGCAGAGTTTGAAAAGATCGGGCGTAAAAGCGATGGCGTGCTGCAGCGCAATGCAAAGGGTATCTGGGTGCTGCAGGCAACCAATATGCCTGCCGTATTAATAGAAACCGGGTTTATCACCAATAAAGAAGAGGAAGATTACCTGAACAGCGAAAAAGGTCAGGATGAAATGTCGCAATCCATTGTAAGGGCTATAGTAAATTTCAAAAGCCTGCTCGACAACCTGAGAAACGGTAACCATGCAGATGTATCAAATGCCTCCGGATCCACAGGCAGCCCATCCCTTTCTTCAGCCAATCCAAATCCTTCGGTTCAATAAAATCCCTCAGCTTCCGGAAGCAATATGAGGGAGCTTTGCCCGAATATGCTATTTTTGCAACGAAAGTGTTGATTTTGAATAATAAGTGAAAGGTCGCAATCGTTCATCCTGATGCTCTGGGAAGATAAAAAATATACGGATGAAAATCTCTAATGAAACAAAGGTAGGCGCTTTAACAGCTATTGCCATTACTTTACTTATACTGGGCTTCAATTTTTTAAAGGGAAAACCCATATTTGAAAAAAGCTTTAAGGTATATGCCGTCTTTAAAACAGTAGAAGGACTGTCTGTTTCCAATGCTGTAATGATCAACGGCCTCCAGGTGGGAAAAGTATATAAAATGCAGGAAACAGACAGGGATCTCAGCGGTATTCTCGTTATCTTAAATCTCAACAAAAGCATAAATATCCCCAAAAATTCTGTAGCCCACATTTCCGGAAGCTTATTGGGCAACACTACCCTTGATATAGAAATGGGTAATGCCGAATCCCTTATACGGAATGGCGATACCATTGCTACCAATGCCACACTGGGACTGCTTGATCAGGTTAAAGGCAACCTTGACCCTGCTATGATGAAAATAAATGCATCGCTGCAAACCCTCGATTCCGTGCTCAAACTGATCGGCAATGTTTTTGACCCACGCACTCAAAATAATTTTCAATCTATCTTTGCCAATCTTGCCATATCCACAGCTCATTTGAACAGCTTACTGAACTCACAAACCGGAGCACTGGCGCAAACCTTATCCAATGCCAGCGCCTTCACCGGTAACCTCAAAAAAAATAATGACACCATTACTGAGATCTTTGCCAACCTGAAAAACACTACAGGCAAGCTTGCCGGGCTGGAGTTGCAACAGACTTTAACAAAATTGGATGCAGCAGTTACCGAATTGAGCACTACCTTAAACAAGGTAAATCACAACGATGGTACTTTAGGACTGCTGATGAATGACAAGAAGCTGTATAACAATCTCAATTCCACTGCCAACAGCCTGAATATCCTGTTGCAGGATTTTAGGATACACCCGCGCAGGTACACCGGCGGATTGGTATTTGGCAAAAAAGATAAATCAGATCCCTTAATGACCCCTTTGCCCGACTCGCTTACTAAAGTGCCTGCTACCGATAAAAAACGAAAATGAATACACGAAGGAGGATCGTATTGTCTGTATCTTTTATGCTGATCTTCCATCTGGCATGGGCACAGCAACCAGCAGCCCCTCCTGCCGGTGCTGTTAATCCACCCCAGCAGCTTAAGGACAGTACACGGGAAGTGCATCTCATCCGCTCCGACATCCTGAAGTTTGAAAAAAAAGACAGCACTGAATTGCAGATCCTGGTGGGAAATGCCATGCTGCGCCAGGGAAATACTTTTTTTAGCGGCGACAGCATTATAATGAATAAGCTGCAGAACATAATCGAAGTATTCGGTAATATCCATATCAACGATGCCGACAGCGTAAACGTGTATTCGCAATACCTGATCTACTACGGCAACACCAGGATGGCCTATCTAAACAAAAATGTAAAGCTCAGCGATGGAAAAGCAACCCTTACTACAGAAGCGCTGGAATATGACCTCAACTCCAAAACAGGCACCTATCTTAATGGTGGTAAGATCGTAACATCCACTTCCACGCTCACCAGTAGAGAAGGATACTATTACGCAGATACAAAGGATGCATATTTCAGCAAGAAGGTCAATCTTATAGACCCTGAATATACCATGGCCACCGATACCCTTTTGTATAATGTAGAAACCCAGGTCGCTACTTTCATATCCCCCACCACCATCAACGACGGCAAATCCATCATCAGAACCTCCAACGGATACTACGATATGAATAAGGGATATGCCAGCTTTGGCAAACGTCCTGTTATAGAAGACAGCACTCAATACATTACCGCCGACAATATCAGCTTCGACAAAGGCACCGGTGCAGGCCAGGCGGAAGGCAATGTAGTATATATCGACACCGCACAGGGAGTAACGCTTTCATCGGAAAGAAGCCATTTTAACCGCGATACCAAAACAGTGCTTGCTACCGTTAAGCCCGTGATGATCATCAAGCAGGATAATGATTCCATATTCATCACAGGTGATACGCTCTATTCGGGAGTGAAGGCCGATACCCTGTATGTGGCAGACAGCAGCCTGTCTGCCGGTATTCCGGACACAGAGGGTTTCAATGCCATCTCCCCGCAATATAACGACAGTACAATAGCTAACGAAAACGGGACGGACACTGCAATGAAAACAGGAGACCCTACTGAATTAAAGAACCCGGCCTTGTTAAACCGGCATAAGCCTTTACAAAGGGCAGTGATGAATGCTCTCGTAGATACCGCCACGCAAAATCAGCAGAAAAACCCTGACCACACAGTAGGTATCCCTCCGGTTATACCCGGAGATACCACAGCACTGCAACCGGCTAATGATTTGCTTCCCGGACCTGGTAACATCAGCCTGGTAAAGCAGGCCATAACATTATCTGACAAGGATACAGTAAAAGAAGGCCCGGCAAGAGATATCGACAGGATAGACAGTGTACGGTTCTTCCAGGCATTTCACCACGTACGGATATTTTCAGATTCGATGCAGGCGGTTTGCGACAGCATGTTCTTTTCGGGCAGGGATTCCATCTTCCGGTTATATACCAACCCTGTTGTATGGGCCAAGGAAAGCCAGATCACCGGCGATACGATCTACCTCCACACCAAAAACAAAAAACCGGACCGTATTGAAGTGCTTGAAAATGCGTTCAGCATCAGCAGAAGCAACGACAGCTTTTATAACCAGTTGAAGGGAAATACCATCAACGGCTTTTTCAAAGACGGCGATATCGATCATATCATAGCCAAAGGAAGTGCGGAAAGCCTGTATTACCTGCAGGATGACGACAGCGCCTATACCGGGGCGAATTATGCACAGGCGGATCTGATCAACCTGTATTTCATCAAAAAAGAGCTGGATAAAATTACATGGCTGTATGAAGTAAAAGGGGGATTTTACCCGGTAAGCCAGGTGCCGGAAGAAAGAAGGAGGTTCAGGAATTTCAGATGGGAAGAAGCCCTGCGGCCTAAAACGAGGACCGAGCTGTTTGAGTAAGCACTTGTTGATACAGACTATAAAATTGCTTACCAATTGTAGTGTGGTTATATTTATTCCCTGCGTCTTCTGCAATTTCTTCGCGATTGAATGCACCATAGTTGTCTATCATCCGGATCATTGCCTCCAGCAACGCCGCTTCATTTTCTGATGGAACGAGCCATCCGTTTGAACCATTAACAGCTTCGGGAATCCCTCCTACATTTGTAGCAATTACCGGTATTCCGCAACACAGTCCTTCAATGATCACACAGGGAAAATTTTCGTACCTGCTGAACATAACTATGGCGTGAGCATATTGCATTTCCACGGCCACCTGCTTATGGGATAGAATACCCCTCCATTTAACCATTTCCTCAAGTCCCAGCGAAGCGGCCATTTGCTTTAATTGAGGAGTATCCCAACCAGCCAGTATACATTCCCAATTGCTGCGTTGAGTATTTAATTTAGCCAAAACACGTAAAATCCCTTCAACATTTTTGGGATAATCCATAGTAGACGCGTGAAAGAACCGGAATACCGGGGCATGGTTTCTCCGCAGGAAGAAAATATCTGTGTCAACTACATTATGAACAACAAGGTAAAACGGCAGTCTGAAAATTTTTTGCAACTGTTCACCAAGTGCCTTTGATACGGTGGTAACTCCTGCAGCATGTTTAAATATTGCAGATACTGCATGTCGGTAATAAGCGCTACGGTTAAAATAATTATCCGGAACCGATTTATAGTAAGCAGAAGAATGCTCCGATACAATATATGGTATTTTCCATTTCTTTTGGATCCATCTTGCAATCACCCCGGATTTCATCGGAACATGGACGTGTACAAGATCAGGGATACCGTGTTCTTTAAAATGACCCCGGATGAACCTGCGATACGTTAAATAATATTTTCCATTGTATATTATTTTATCAAGCAGCGGAATACCGGTTCTTTTAAAAGTAAAATACAGTATATATTCTTTCAATTTTTCTGTTCGTTGTACGTCCACCTTTTTATGGTAAACTTCGCTTTGAGGACCGTATTGTACTATATGCACGACCGTGATAGCTGAATATTGGGATACAGCTTTTGCATGACGCTGAATGAAATCACCATCAAATGGATTAAATTCATTCGGGTACCAGCTAACGAGCCAAAGTACTTTCATACTATTTCCGTTTAAAAGCGCCGATAAGGCAGTCTCCAAGTAAAGGGAACTTTCGCAAGACAAAATTAATCCGCTTACCTTTTTGAAAGTACATACCAAACAGCATTCCATCCGTTTCGAATTTATCATCCGGAAATAAACGCAAAAGAGTAACCGGCGAAAAATACCAGTAATGGTCCGGATGTATCATTTCCTTACGATGAAGACTCCCGGCAATAGCATTCAGTGACGTGTAGTTAGGTACAGTAACCAGAAAAACAGTGGCTGGAGGAAACATATCGTATAAATTTTCTATCGCCTGGTGCGGGTTTTTAAGATGTTCAAGAATTTCACCTAATAACACAATATCAAATGAATGATCAATTGCTCTTAGCGATTCTTTGTCTAAAAGATCACCTTTACCAACACAACTATCTCCTGTAATTTGAATGTATTTATTTAAAGATGTTTCCTCATTGTCAATTCCAAAAAGACCTTTAGTAACTTTTTTGAGCTGCAGATGCAAAAGCTCGCCATTATCAATTTTTTCCTGGGTGTAAGGATAATCCGTAAATCCAAAATGCAAAACGGTTTTACCTGAACAATATTGCAAAATATAATCAATCCGGTTTACGAGTAGATTGGAAGAAGGTAAAATAGTGCAGGTTGCCGGGATTATCCTGTGCTTTGTTGATCTTTTTAGCCAAAGTAAGCCAGCAAACAGGTTAGCCCATCTAAGCTTATTTAACAATTTCATATTGTGAATTGAAATATGATTAATGAAACTTATGAGTGAGCCATGCCTGGATAGCATGGATATCCCTTTTCTGCAATACCAGCAATTCCTTTAAACTTAATGTGTATTGCAAGGCGAACATACGAATTAGAAATACAAGACTCACAAAGTATCCTATGCTACTTACAAATGCAGCTGCATTGATTCCTTTTAGAGGAATAAAAATAATATCGCCTGCAACTATTACGGCAAGTCCAAGTGCACAACAAGCAATATTCAGTACTATCCTGTTTTGTCCGGCAAAATAAGCGCCAAGCAGATTTAATACACTAAGAAAAAAAATACCGGGGATCAGTAAAAGATAAGGAATGTACATATTATCAAAAGTATTTCCATACAGGAAAGGGAATAACCAATACCCAATACCAATCAAAATGAGCGAAATAAAAATATAGCAAAAGGTGATCAACCTCGAAAGAAATAGTACAGATTTTTTTGCCGACTCCTTATTATTTGACGAGGAGAGCGGAAATATAGCACTGGCCATTATTGCAGGTAGCACAAGGAACACCTGAACTAATTTAGACACTTGTATATAGTTACCCAGATCATCTGCAGAACAATACTTTTCAACAAACCAGTAGTCAACCCTATATAGCAGAAAAAAAAGGAGGTTAGCCCCAAACGCCTTGAATGCATACCGGAATACAGGCCGCAAGGTATTTCTGGAAGGCAATATTATTTTCCATTTTTTTCGATTCTGCAACACAAAACAACTTCCTACTAAAATACCTTGCATTAAAAACCCGAAAAAGTAGATTGCTGTATATCGGTTCTGATCAATCCAGGATCCGTCACTAAAAGGCATAAGTAAGATCAGTAAAAAATTGACTGATGTCATAATAATATTAGGAGTAAAAAAATCCCTTTCTGCATAGAAAATCGCAGTAAAAAAATTAACCAGAACACAGCCTCCGATGTAACAGATTGTTTCAAAATAGTAGGAGCTGTAAAATGGCGGAATAACTTCCATAAACATCAGCACTTTCAGTACCAGACAGATTAAAGTTGTGGAGATCACCGACCAGATAATAGCAAAATTCGAAAGCAGGGATGATTTCATTTTTCCGGACGCAATATAATAGGCAATACCCGACTCCAGGCTCAAACTACCAATCGTAACACTTAACGTCAAACTGTTGATAATAAAATAAATTTTCCCGCTATCTGCTGCCTCATAATAACGGGCGATCATTATATTTAATACTAAGACCGAAACAAAGTATATTCCTCGCCACAATATACTTTGGTATATAAGCCGCTGGAATATCATGCACTTAAACCGGGTTGACCAATCATAAAAATGCCAGTAAAAATGACTAATTATATAACCTGTCTACTTCAGCGCATCAATGATCTGTGTAAAATCTGCTGCTATCAATGAAGCGCCTCCCACCAATCCGCCATCCACATCGGGCTGAACAAAAAGCTCTTTAGCATTGCTTCCCTTTACGCTGCCACCATACAAAACAGAAATTTCAGCAGCAACGGGGTCACCATACTGCGCAGCAAGCACTTTACGCAGATGGGCATGCATTTCCTGTGCCTGCGCCGCTGTGGCGGTTTTACCAGTGCCTATCGCCCATATGGGCTCATAGGCAATGACGATCTTTCGGATTTGCTCTTCGGGAAGCTTGAAAAGACTTTCTTTCAACTGCGTTTCAACATAACTGTTCTGGGCACCCGATTCCCTGATCTGCAGAGGTTCACCACAGCAAAATATAGGCGTTACCCCATACGTTAATGCCATAATTATTTTTTCCTCAAGTACGGCATTAGACTCGCCAAAATATTCCCTTCTTTCCGAATGCCCCAACACAACATATTCCACGCCAATGGACTGAAGCATTTCTGCAGATACTTCACCGGTGTACGCACCCCGGCTCTGCGTGTAACAGTTTTGCCCGGCAATGAAAAAATTCCGTTTGCCGTTTATTTTATCTTTTGCCAATAAGAGATAGGGAAAAGGTACAGCTAATACTACCTTTTGATGCGCCTGCAGTTCATGAGGCGCTTTCAGTATTTCATCCAGTAAATCTTCGGACTGCTGAAGTGTTAAATTCATCTTCCAGTTGGCGGCTGCTATTTGTTGTCTCATAATATGATTTGTTTATAAAGATGCTCCAGGATTTGTATATCTGCAGGTTCCAGGTTGTGGTGCTTTAATTTTTTCCAGTTGGCTATATGTTCAATAGCTTTATCAAAGATATAACGCTGCGTAAAGCCCCAGGTAAAATCGGGCAGGTACTTGGGCGCAAATCCCTGGCCAAATATATTGGCGGCTATTCCTGCAAAAGTACCGGTATTAAATGATGTATTGATAGCACTACGGCTGTAATCACCCATTAATAATCCACATTTTAGTCCAACCGCCACACTATTGCTTTGTCCTTTATTGCTGTATATAACAGCAGCGTCATTCCTTACATTAGAGTTGGATGTACCTGCGCCCAGATTGCACCATTCCCCTATTACAGCATCGCCTAAGTAGCCGTCATGCGCTTTATTGCTATATCCCATCAATACGGCATTTTTGATCTCGCCCCCGGCGGTACAATACGGTCCAAGCGTAGTTGCCCCATATACTTTCGCTCCCATTTTTAATATGCTCCCTTCCCCCATTGCAAAAGGCCCGCGTATCATGCAACCCTCCATAATAACGGTATTCTTTGCCAGGTATACAGGACCTTCTGATGCATTAATGAAACAGTGCGATACCAGCGCTCCATCTTCGATAAAAATATTTTCAGTAGCAGTCCATTCACCCCGGGATACAGGAGGTTGCTTCACCCTGCCGGCAGTGATCCATTCAAAATCACTGCGGAGCAACCCGTCATTCAGTTGAAAGATATGCCAGGGATAAACGATCTTTCTCAATGCAGGACCATATGAAACCTGTTTTTTAAATTTTTCGGGAATGATCGTATGAATGCTCCACACCCTATCTGCAGGTGAGGCGGCGGCAATAACCTCCCCATCTTTAATAACGGCCTCATCCATCTGTAGATCGAAGATCAGCGTTACCAGGCTTTCATCAGGTATAACGGAAGCGTTGACCAGTATTTTTTCCCCCGCGGGCAGATCACGGTATACTGCCTGCAGGTAGGGCTCCGTAAGCACATATACCTGTTGACCCGTCAGCTTCTCCCATCTTTCCTTAATGGTAAAGATACCTGACCGGATACCTGCCAGCGCACGGGTACGGGTAAAAGGATACAATAGGTTCCGCTGCGGCGTGTCAAATAAAACGATCGGCATGCTGGTAAAATGGAAGTCAAACGTACATGAAATTTTTCATTCATAAAACCTGCCAGTCAGGCAGGTGGGTACACAAAGGATGAATGAAAAATTTTATGGGAGTTCCTCCTGGCTAGAAAACAATAATAAATATTCAGGAGAAATTTCTCTTGTAATAACCGAAATCCCAAAAAGAAAATAATAAAAAATCCCCCTGGTTATAACCCGGGGGAAAGCGATTGGCTTGGGTGAAGCAATTATTTTTTTGCGTATTTCTTTTTGAATTTATCAATACGTCCTGCCGTATCAACCAATACTTTCTGCCCGGTAAAGAAGGGATGAGATGTATTGGATATTTCGAGCTTGATCAGGGGATATTCATTCCCGTCTTCCCACTTAATGGTTTCTTTAGAAGCTGCTGTTGAACGGGTAATAAATGTATACCCGTTGCTCATGTCTTTAAAAACTACAAACCTGTAGTTTTGCGGATGGATACCTTGTTTCATGATTATCAATATTTTAAGGTCGCACGGATTTGGCCGTGCTGTTTAAAGGAAGCGCAAAGGTAAACGTGAACAGGCTAAATGCAAAATTATATTTGCCTACGCTTTTTTTTAGCAGCTCTCAGGTTAAGCGTTTCTACAAAAACAGAAAATGCCATGGCAAAATAGATGTATCCTTTGGGAATATGCTGGTCTAACCCTTCGGCAATAAGTGAAATGCCGATCAGCAGCAAAAAAGACAGGGCAAGCATCTTCACTGTAGGATGGTCGTTGACAAAACCGCTGATCTTTTCTGCAGATACGAGCATAATAAGCACGGCTATCACCACAGCCGCGATCATAATTTCTATATGGTCTGCCATACCCACGGCGGTGATAACAGAGTCGAGGGAAAACACCACATCCAGTAAAATGATCTCTGTGATAACCCTGCCGAACGAAATGATCTTCGGCGTTCTTTTAGCCGCTTCATCATCATGTCCCTCTACCTTTTCATGTATCTCCACCGTGCTTTTATAGATCAGGAACAAGCCACCTACAATAAGTATGATATCCCTGCCGGAGATCTTCAGCTTTTCGAACAGGGCACCTTCTGTTACACCAAACCATTCCCCCATGCTAAAAAGCGGGGAGGTAAGGGTCATTACCCAGCTAATGGAAAGGAGCAACAGCACCCTTGTGATCATGGCAAGCGACAATCCGATCCTTCTTGCCCTCTTCTGCTGATGTGCCGGAAGCTTACCGGAAATGATCGAGATAAAAACAATATTGTCGATCCCCAACACAATTTCCAGTACGGTAAGCGTGAGCAGCGATATCCACGCTTCAGGACTTGTTAACCATTCCATATTCAATAGAAATTACTCAAAAATAAGCGGAGGAAGCTGATCTCCCAAAAAAGGGAGCATATTTCAAATTGGTCCCGCTGGCGTGCCCGCAAAACGTGGGATATACTCTGCTTTTTAGCTGGAAGGCAACCAGGAAGGTCGTTGAAATGTCATTGTGAATTTTTAATTAGGTGCACTTCAATTATGAAGCGATGCAGTTCTATTTGCCGTTTTC
>CAZREP010000128.1:0-15314 GCA_964599035.1 uncultured Terrimonas sp.
CTCATAAGCAGTTAGTTTTGGTTGCGGCCCCTGTTTTTACAGGGGCCAATTTTTTGCAGGCAGTTAAAATAAAATGAAAAAACACCCGATCGGAGTTTTGCGCTTGTCCCCCTGCCCATTCCCGTTTATTTCCAGAATTCGTATGTAATTTTGAGATAATGAAGATCCTGGTCATTGAAGATGAAAAGGAATTGCTTGAAGCAATTACCGAATCACTGGAAAAAGAGCATTTCCTGGTGGAGTCTGCAGGCGATTTTCACAGCGCTTCCGAAAAAGTGGCGCTGTATGAATATGATTGCATTTTACTCGACATTATGCTCCCGGGTGGCAGCGGACTTGATATTCTGGCGGAACTCAAGGATTCCGGCAAAATGGAAAATGTAATTATCATCTCTGCCAAGGATTCCCTCGACGACAAGGTCAGCGGCTTGGCTGCAGGTGCAGACGATTACCTTACAAAGCCTTTTCATATTACGGAGCTCAATGCCCGGGTAAAGGCGGTACTGAGAAGAAAAACACCGGGCGGGAAAAATATAATTGAGACCGGCAATGTAACCCTTGACCTCAACGACCGGGAGTTTTTCGTTAACGGTGAGCGCTTCGCCCTGAATCGTAAAGAATTTGATCTCCTTTCGTATTTTCTTTTCAATAAAAACAGGCTGATCACCAAAAATGCGCTGGCGGAACATGTGTGGGGAGACAATACCGATCAGTCCGATAACCTGGATTTCGTTTATTACCAGATCAAGAACCTCCGTAAAAAGCTCCACTCGTCAAATGCCGGGGTAGAGATACAATCTGTATATGGCATCGGGTATAAACTGGCTGAACAATGAGGCTGCTCAATCAATCGCTCATCTACCTGTCTGTTCCGCTCCTCCTCATCGTGAGTATCTGGTCTGTTATTTTTTATATTAATATGCTGGACGAGATCAGCGACAGTATAGACGACGGGCTGGACAATTCCAAACTACTCATCATCCAGAGAGCTGCATCAGACTCCACCGTACTTCAAAAGAACAATTTTAACGAAAGCAATTACGCCATACAGGAGGTCCCTGAAACAACGGCTATTGCCATAAAAGACTCCTATATCGACACCACCCTGTATATGCAGGATGAAAATGACCTGGAACCTGTACGTATGCTTTCCACGGCATTTGAGCTTGGGGGGAGATTTTACCGGCTGCAGGTCATCTCCTCTATGGTGGAGGAAGACGATCTTATAGAAGACCTCTTCTGGTCGGTAGCCTGGCTTTACCTTATCATGTTGCTGTGCATCTTCCTTATTAACAGGATAGTGCTTCAAAAATTATGGAAGCCTTTTTACGAACTGCTGCACCGGCTAAAAATTTTCAGACTGGACAATGCCGAAAAAGCACCTGGTATTCAAACGAACATTACAGAGTTCAACGAATTGAAAAGCGCTATAGACACCCTTACCCAGCACTCACTGGAAACCTATGCCAGCCAAAAGCAATTTACCGAAAATGCCGCGCACGAGCTTCAAACCCCGCTTGCCATTGCCGCCGGCAAGCTGGAACTGCTGCTCGAAAAAGAAGATATAAAAGATGCGCACGCAGCCGATATAGCACAGGTATTGCAAATCCTTGAGCGGCTGAGCCGCCTTAATAAATCACTACTGTTATTAACCAAAATTGAAAACAAGCAATACGCCGATAACCAACCGGTTTCCATTAACAAAACGGTGCACCAGTGCATAAGCGACCTGGAAGATTTTATTGCTTATAAAAATGTAGAAGTATCCCTCCACGAACCGGAACAGGCTGAAGTAGAAATGGACATTACACTGGCGAATATCCTTATCGGCAATCTTATTAAAAACGCGCTGTTTCATAATGTGCCCAACGGGCATATTATCATCTCCATTACCAAAACCACCTGCACCATAAGCAACACGTCGAATATAACCGGATTGAACCCCGATAAGATCTTTAACCGCTTCTATAAAGAGTCGGCAGAACAAACCGGTACGGGCCTCGGCCTGGCTATTGTTAAGGCCATTTGTAAAAGATACGGCTTCCGGCTTTCATACCGTTATACCGATACACATCATTTTGAGATCGATTTTAACAATAAATAACACTCCACTCCGAGCCTGCAGCACATTCTATTCCCGGATCTTTCCAGAATCGGTTCGTTCCTTTGCATAACACTTAAAAATGTTACACATGAAAAGAAGCACATTCGTTATTACCACCGTCTTGCTGCTGGTATCTGCAGCCGCATTAGCCCAGGATATCCCCCAAAGCCAGGTACCTTCCGTGGTGCTGAATCATTTCAAAAAAGCATTTCCCAAAGCCTACGACATAGAGTGGGAAATAAAAAACAAGCAGTATTGCGTAGCATTCGAAACAAAACTATCCAAAGACCACAAAGCCTGCTATAATGCATCCGGCGAGCTGCTGAAGCATACAGAAGATATCACTGCAAGAGCCCTGCCCGGCAGCGTACGATCGGCTGTTAAAAACAATTTCAGCGGGTACCGGATTGACGATGTTAAAAAAATCACAACAGGCAATACTGTGCAGTACAGCCTGGAGCTAAAATCAATAAAGGAAGAGCTGAAAGTGCACTTTGACGACAAAGGAAATATATATTGAAGCAGTACGCAGATTAGAAGCAGCGCTGGCCGATAGCCGGTAAAACCTGAATACCTTATTTATAAAACACAATTATAAACCTCATCCTTACCTGAAGCATTACAGGAAAGGATAACTTAAAATCAATAAAAATGAGAAAAATTAATTCTGCCATCATTGCTATAGTAATGGCTGCATTCACTTTCATAAGCTGTGATAAAGAAACACTGGTGCAGGAAAATGATCTTCCTGATGAAATAAGGACCTTTATCACCACGCATTTCCCTGCCAACAAGATCTTACAATCTGTAAAAGACAGGGATGGACTGGAAGTAACCTACGATGTTATACTCGACGAAAATATCAGCCTGGAATTCAACAAAAAAAAGGAGATCACCGATATTGACGGCATTACCAGATTGCCCGATTCTGTTATCCCTTCCAAAGTTCTCGACTATGTTTCAGCAAATTATCCCGACAATTTCATTATCGGCTGGGAGCTGGACGACAGAAACCAGCAGGTAAAGTTAGACAACCGCTTAGAGCTGGAATTCAATATGGCCGGTGATTTTCTGCGTATAGATCACTAACGCAACGGGAACATTTTACGAATGCCTTCCATAAAGCCGATCGGGCTGTAGCCCAGTTCCTTTTCCGCTTTATCAATAATAAAGCCTGTTTTCAGTGGACGCCGTGCCGGTTGTGTAAATACGGAGGCGTCCACTTTTTCCATCAATGTTTTATCCAATCCAAAATAACTGGCAACACAAATCGCCATATCGTAAGGTGTGAGCATCTCCTTACCGGAAATATGATAGACCCCTTCTGCATTTTTTTCTATGATCAACTGTATACCGGCCACAAGGTCTTCCACATAAGTAGGTGTACGCCACTGGTCGCTGACCACTTTAATGGGCTTTCCTTTTTCCAGGTTTTCCTTCACCCAGGTAACGATATTGCTTCTGGTGCCGGATAAAATATTGCCATACACCAGCACCGTACGTACGATAGCCCACCTGACACCACTTTGCCGCACAACCTGTTCGCCCTGCCATTTGCTTTGACCATAATAATTCACCGGCGCAGGCGGATCGGTTTCTTTATATGGTCCGTTATCACCACTAAAAATAAAATCGGTGGATATATATACCATCCTGGCGTTCACAGCGATGGCCGCCTCGGTAAAATAACGGGTGGCATTCACATTGCAGTCGTCGCATTCGGCCCTGTTCAGCTCACAGGCGTCGGGTTGTGACATGGCGGCAGCATGAATGATCACCTCAGGGTGCACCTTAGCTACTGCTGCCAAAACTGCATCCCGGTGTGTATTATCAAGACTGATGTACCGGAAAGGGATATCCCCTTCCGGCAGCCTGCACGCCCCCCTGCCGGCAGCTGTTACTTCATACCCTGCTGCAGCAAACCGTTTTACGGCATTTTGCCCTACCAGCCCGTTGGCTCCTGTAATAAATATCTTCATGTTAAGACAAACAAGCCCCGAATGTACAAAATCATTATACCCCAATCTAAAATTGGGAAATGATTGTAATTATGTACTTTTGACGCCGCTATAAAAAAGTATAGAAAAAATTTTAATAATTATGCTTGCTCTTTAAATGATTGGTCATTGCAGACAAGTTTTAAACGAATGGAAAAAAAAGTTTCGAAAATCGGGGTACTGACTTCAGGAGGGGATGCCCCGGGTATGAACGCCGCAATACGGGCAGTAGTACGTACCGGCTTGTATTACGGACTGGAAGTGTTCGGCATTATGCGCGGATATGCAGGGATGATTGAGAATGATATTTTTAAAATGGAATCACGCAGCGTAGCCAACATCATACAAAGGGGAGGCACAATACTGAAAACTGCAAGATGCAAGGAATTTTTTGAAGCGGCAGGTCGCAAAAAGGCCTATGAAAACCTGAAGAAGCTGGGTATTAACGGATTGGTAATCATAGGGGGCGACGGCTCTTTCAGGGGCGCCCAGATATTTTCCAGTGAATTTGACATTCCCTGTATCGGCCTGCCCGGCACTATTGATAAAGACATTGCAGGCACCGATTTTACTATAGGGTTCGACACCGCGGTAAATACGGCCGTACAAGCCATAGATAAAATACGGGATACCGCCGACGCCCACGACAGGCTTTTTATCATCGAAGTAATGGGCCGCGATTCGGGCTATATTGCCCTCCACAGCGGCATCGCTACCGGTGCGGAGAATATATTGATCCCCGAACGCAATACAGATATTAATGAAGTGATCAATTCGCTCCAGGAAAAAGAAAGGCGAAAAAAATTAGTGAACCTCCTGGTAGTGGCAGAAGGCAGTGAGCTGGGCGGAGCTAACGGGATCGCCAAAGTGCTGAAAGAAAAAATGCCCAACGCCGATATCAAAGTTTGTATCCTCGGCCATATTCAGCGTGGCGGATCACCCTCATGCCTCGACAGGCTGATCGCCAGCCGTATGGGCTACGCCGCCGTGGAATGCCTGATGACGGGCAAAGACATTAATACAATGATAGGCATCATAAATAACCAATTGTACTTTACTCCTCTGGACCAGGCCGTGAAAGCGGAGCGGACAATAGATTACGAATGGCTTAAAATTGTAAAAATACTGGCTTCCTGACCTGTAAATCGAAGAAGCCTGAAGCTTCTATTACGCTCCGACCACTGCCTAATGTACCTGTACCATAAAATTATACCCGTATGTCAAAAAGCATTACCAAGTACCTGCACGAAGAAATGGATAAACAAGCGGGGCTTGAGCATACCTTTCACCGCACAAAGATCGTTGCTACGGTTGGACCGGCCTGCGACACATACGATAAGTTGCTGGAGTTGGTAAAAGCAGGTGTAAATGTGTTCCGCCTGAACTTCTCACATGGCGCACGCGAAGACAAGCTAACGATCATCAACTATATCCGCAGGATCAACGAAAAAGAACCTTATAATATCTGTATCCTGGGCGATCTGCAGGGACCCAAGCTCAGGGTAGGTGAGATCGAGAATGGGTCATTGCCTGTGCAGGTTGGCGACATCCTCACCTTTACCAACGAAAAATGCATCGGTACTAAAGAAAGCATATACGTTTCCTATCCCAATCTCGCCGGTGATGTGAAAATAGGCAACAAAATACTGATAGATGATGGGAAATTAGAAGTGCAGGTAACGGAGGTCACCGAAAAAGGAGATGTGAAGGTAGTGGTTACCATGCCCGGCGTATTATTATCTAAAAAAGGAGTAAACCTGCCCGACACCAAGATATCTCTGCCTGCTCTTACGGAAAAAGATCTTGCCGATCTTGATTTTATGGTTGAACATGCCGTGGACTGGGTGGCCCTTTCTTTTGTAAGAAAAGTAGATGATCTCAAGATCATCAGGGATATCCTGGAGAAACGGCAAAGCAAATGCAAGGTAATGGCTAAAATAGAGATGCCGGAAGCCATTACGAACCTGCGTGAAATTATCCTGGAATCTGATGGTATTATGATCGCCCGCGGCGATCTTGGCGTGGAAATGCCCGTAGAGCAGATCCCCCTGATACAGAAAGATATTATCCGCAAATGCCTCCACCGGGGCAAGCCCGTTATTGTGGCCACACAAATGATGGAAAGCATGATGGATCGTATCAAGCCTAACCGCAGTGAGGCCACAGACGTAGCTAATGCCGTGCTTGAAGGTGCCGATGCAGTAATGTTGAGCGGCGAAACAGCTATGGGCCAGCACCCGGTGCTCGTAGTGCAAACCATGCGCAAAATTATCCTGGAAGTAGAGAAAAAAGAATACCGCTACAACCGTGAGGAGGATCTGAAGCCGCAGCCGCATTCACCGTCATTCCATAGCGATGCCATCTGCTATAACGCCTGTAAAATTGCAAGGGATGTAAATGCAGATGCTCTGATTGCGATGACGCAAAGCGGGTACACCGCTTTCGTGGTAAGCAGCTACCGGCCTAAATCACCGCTGTATATCTTTACCAAAGAAAAATCGCTGGTCAACCAGCTTAGCCTGAGCTGGGGTGTCAGACCCTTCTTTTATGATGAGGAGGATAATATAGACCAGATTGAGATATTGAAAGGAAGAGGGTTCTTAAAAACGGGAGATACAGTAGTGAATACAGGCAGCCTGCCTGTTCATCTTCATTTACCTACTAACCTGCTTAAAATATCAAAAGTAGAGTAAGGATTTCGTTGTATGCGCACTATTGCACTGTTGCTGTTCTCCAACATATTCATGACCGTTGCATGGTATGGCCATCTCAGGCATCAGCAGGTGCCCTTATGGAAAGCTATTGTAATAAGCTGGGGGATCGCTTTTTTTGAATACTGTCTGCAGGTGCCGGCAAACCGTATCGGATACACGGGCGGGTTCACCGCATTCCAGCTGAAGATCATACAGGAAGCCATTACCCTGGTAGTATTTGTTGCGTTTGCCATGCTATACCTGCATGAGCCCATGCACTGGAAATACCTGCTCAGCTTTATATGCCTTATGGGCGCCGTGTATTTTGCATTTATGAAATGATGTGTAGGGTATGGGGTATGAGGTATCACCAGAGACCTGATTGCTGATAACTGATACCCCAAAGCACCAAGTAACAAATGACAGGATCCAAATAAAATCCGAAGATTAAAGTCCGAAATCCGAAGATAAATGCAATCTCAAATTTTAGATCTCAGATCAGAAATTAACATCCCGCATGTGCGGGAAGAAATCAGCAATGGATTACACCTACACCTTCCGCCTTACACCTTATACTGCTAACAGCCGGCATCTGCCAATAATCTCCGAAATTCCCCTATTTTTGCGCAGTTTCCATTCATAGTAATAACAAAATACATCATGTCGGTTTTAGTCAATAAGCAATCCAGGATCATTGTACAGGGTTTTACCGGAACGGAAGGAACTTTCCACGCCACACAGATGATAGAATACGGAACCCAGGTAGTGGGCGGGGTTACGCCCGGTAAAGGCGGTAAGCAGCATCTCGATCGCCCGGTGTTCAATACGGTTGCGGATGCAGTAAAACAAACCGGCGCGGATGTATCTATTATTTTCGTACCTCCTGCTTTTGCCTCCGATGCCATTATTGAAGCTGCCGAATCAGGTATCGGGCTTATTGTATGTATCACGGAAGGCATTCCCGTTCAGGATATGATCAAAGCCAAACATTATCTTACAGGCACTTCCTCAAGGCTTATTGGCCCTAACTGTCCGGGGGTGATCACTGCCGACGAATGTAAAGTAGGCATTATGCCAGGGTTCATCTTTAAAAAGGGAAGGATCGGTATTGTTTCCAAATCAGGAACACTTACCTACGAAGCGGCAGACCAGGTAGCCAAGGCCGGGCTCGGTATTTCAACTGCTATAGGGATCGGGGGCGATCCTATTATAGGCACGCCTACCCGGGAAGCCGTGGAATTATTTATGAATGATAAGGAAACCGACGGCATTGTAATGATCGGTGAAATTGGCGGTAGCATGGAGGCTGATGCAGCAAGATGGATCAGGGAAAAAGGCACCAAGCCCGTTGTTGGGTTTATTGCCGGGCAAACGGCTCCTCCCGGAAGGCGTATGGGACATGCGGGTGCCATTGTTGGCGGTGCAGACGATACCGCTGCAGCCAAAATGAAGATCATGCGCGAATGCGGCATTACTGTAGTAGACAGCCCTGCTGATATCGGTAAAACAATGGCTGAAGTGATCGCCGTGAAAGCAGCAGGAAAGCCGGTGAAGATATAAATGCTAAAGCGGGACACAGTCCCGGAAGAACATATAAAGGGGCTGACCAAAAAGTGATATTTTGCCACGAAGTCACCAAGGCGCGAAGAAAATTAAACCTGAAAATCAGGGCTTTGTATCTTTGAGTCTTCATAGCATATCTTTAGACCAAACCTTTTTAGTCAACCCCAACAGCTAAGTCATTTTTTACCGTTAGGCGCCCGACCTTCTGCTTCCAGCATACGCATTTCTTTTACGTCCTGCAGGAATTCGGATGCAAAAATAAAATCGTTCAGCTTTTTGCTTTTGCTGTATATGATCTGCTTATTGCTCCCCTCCCACTCTTTATCGCCCTGGTGCATATAAATAATGTGATCGCCTATTTCCATTACACTGTTCATGTCGTGGGTGTTAATAACCGTGGTCATATTAAATTCCTTGGTAACCTCATAGATAAGCTTATCAATTACCAGCGAGGTTTGCGGATCGAGCCCCGAATTAGGCTCATCGCAAAAAAGATATTTGGGATTCAGCACAATGGCACGCGCTATGCCTACCCGCTTTTTCATACCCCCGCTTATCTCCGCGGGGAATTTCCTGTTAGCATCCTTCAGGTTCACCCGGTCCAGCACTTCGTTCACCTTTTTGATTTTTTCCGAATAGGTGAGCCGGGTAAACATATCCAGGGGAAACATTACATTTTGCTCCACGGTTTGACTATCAAACAGCGCCGAGCCCTGGAACAGCATGCCTATCTGCTGCCGCAGTTCTTTTCTTTCCTCTTCTTCCATACCGGTAAAGCTGCTACCACCGTACAACACCTCACCGCTGTCGGGCTCAAACAAGCCCACCATGCATTTCATTAAAACGGTTTTCCCGCTACCGCTGGCACCGATAATAAGATTGGCTTTCCCGGGCTCCATCACCGCGCTCACATTATTGATCACCACCTTATCGCCAAAGCTTTTTTTCAAATCTTTTATCTCGATCATGAGGATGAATTGATTTATAAGAGTAATGCGGCGAGCACATAATCTGCAAAGAGTATCATAATGCAACTGGTAACCACCGCGGTTGTGCTGGCTTTACCTATTTCAAGCGCTCCTCCCTGAACAAAATATCCGAAATAAGCCGGTATGCTTGAAATAATAAAAGCGAAGGTATACGCTTTATACATGGCAAAACTTACATTAAACGGCAAAAAGCCGCTCAGCAAACCGCCATCAAATTCTTCGGGAGCAAGTATACCCGACATTGTTCCCGCAAGCCGTCCACCCCATATCCCCAATACGCCCGCAACAATCACAAGCAGCGGGATCATAATTAAAGCAGCAACTATTTTGGGCATGATCAGGTAAGCCTTTGTATTAATACCCATGATCTCCAGGGCATCTATTTGTTCGCTCACCCGCATATTACCCAGCTCGCTCGCAATTTTACTGCCTACCACGCCCGCAAGTACGATGCAGGTGATGGTGGGAGCAAATTCAAGGATCACAGTATCACGTACAATTTGTGCAATAGTGGATTTAGGAATAAGATTGCTGACCAACTGATAAGCCGTTTGAAGCGTCGATACCGCCCCAATAAACAAAGCCACCACCACCACGATCCCCAACGACCCTATGCCGATATCCGAGCACTGGTGCATCAATTCCTTCCAGTACATCCGCCAGTTCTCCGGCCGGGTGCACATTCCTTTAATCATCAAAATATAACGACCGAAATGGTTAAAAAAATTCATGAGAGGTATTTAACGATCAAACAAAAATACCTGAAAATGACTAATCCTTCCGGCTAACATTTAAAGTTCTGCCTTCCCCGGAAGCAACCATTCACATAATGGTGATATGCATTATCAGGCTTTATACAAATGTGTTACCACCAGTTCCCTGAGTTGAATACGAAGCACTTCAGCCATGCTATGGCAATGCAGGAACTTCTCATTCCCGAAATATTGTGCCAGTTCCTGCGTTAGTTGCCTGATTTTTTCAGGAGGGGCCAACTCATCCTTGTCGACCGATTCCTTTAAATCGCGCAACCTGTGCCGTTGTGCCTTTATCCGCTTAAACAGCTGCGCGCGCTCTTCCTGGCGGTACTGCTCTATCACTTCTGCGTTCAGGTGACGCTGTACTAACTCTACAAAAACCCGGTTTTCTTTGAAAAATTGTGGCAGATAAAAATTTTTCCGGCCCTCATACGATTGCTGATCAAAGTCGATGGCACGTATACAGAACTGCACATCATCAAAATCCTGTGTAATGTCAAACACAAAATTATAGCTCCGCATATCACCCAGCAACCTTGCGAAACAGCGTTCGTTGAACTTCACAAATTCCTTGGCAATGCGAACAGGATTGAAATCGGGGCGATGAAGGAACTCCTTAATGAACATATCGCCCGGCACACCTGCAATATGCTCCTCAATTAACGTATCATTATCTACCAGGTAATTAATATAGTACGGCGACAGGAGATGCTCAAGCTCCAGCCCCAGTATACGGGAAGCATCCGCCTTTTTAATATAGAGATAACTGTATACATCATTATAGTTGTTGACCACTTTTACGCGGAAAGGCTGCGAATTACCGAACACGCAAAAGTCAATTCTTTCCACATGCAAATGATCCTCCGCCTGGTTGGCGCCGGCGGCCTTGATGAGGGAGTATATTCTGATCAGCGCCTGGTGAATTTCGGGCGTGAGCGTATGATGATAAAATACGGTTTCCCACAGGGTATCCTGCCCGTTTTTATTATAGCAGGGCATGGCACCCTCGAAATGTGTTAATGATTCGTACGAAATGGGCAGTTGTATCTCCCTGCCATAGCGCTTCAGGTATTTTTTAAAAGATTTGCTTACGGTATATACATCCTTCTTACGCGAAATATAGTTATGATACCCCTCACTCATGATATCTTCCTTGTTATTTTTTACCCTGGACTTTACTTTTAGGTTTCGCCGCTTCTTTCTTTTTTATATAAGTGCCCTCAAAAACGCATTTAATGCCGCGGTAATTACCGCATCCCTGCTCTTCGCTAACCGATACCTTATTACCTGCAAACACCAGTTGCAGCACACAGGCATCTCCTGTTTGGCGGTACTGCGCCACATTGGGTTTTACCAGCAGAGCTTCACCTTTCAGCTCACCTGAGCAATCATTTTTCCGCTCAAAATGCACAAAAAATAAAATCCTTTTTGCGTCTTTCCCGTCACGTACAGATACAAAGTTCTTTTTATCCTGCATATAATCTCCCGAAAGCTTATGCTTCCGGGGGAAGGTATCTATAGGATTATACACTTCCTTGGGAATAACCGGCTCATTCGACTCGATCTTAATAAGCGTAAACAAACCCGCGCTATTATAAACATACGCATTCAGCTTATAATAGTTTTGTCCGTCGACACCTTTATACGTCTGGCTGGTGGTAATGATAAAACGTTTGTCTATGCTGCCTTTCAATGATCTTTGCCTGACGGGGTTGTTATTTATCAGGGGCATTGCCGCCCTGAAATTTTTATCTTTATCAAAGCATAATACATAAGCCATTTGTTTGGCAAGCGTGGCCGCTTTAACCAACAGATAGGTTTCTTTACCTTCCTCCTCCACCTTACCTAACGCATAAAATTTAGGGTGCGTATTTTTTCCATAATCCCCGTTGTATACACTGTCGGGCACAAATTGCGATAATATTTTAGGGCTGATCAACAGGGAATCAGGCAACTTCCTGCTGATCTGGGTGTCGGCTATGGTATAAGGAAGCGGAAGCTCCTGGAAGAACCCGATAAAATCGTGGATATCCACCGGATCTTCCCCGGAAAGATTTTTTTTCTTGCTTTTGCAGGCCAGCAAAACAACTACAGCAATACAAATGGTGATAAACTTCTGCATAATACCGGATTTCGGCATGTAAAATATAGTTTTTTAAAATGCCTGCCATATAAAAATATTGGCACATTTCAAATTAGCGAAGCAGGAGCACCTGCAAAATCGTTGCCGTGGATGGGTGTCCTCACCGCCCACATGAAGCAAAGCGATGCGACAATTTGAAATGCATCCAAAAATATTTGCTTTTAAATTTCAAAGAATTAAATAATATTTTTAGATTAGCCTAAAATTTAACTTAGTCAGGGTGAATTATACTATTAGCGAGGAGGATTACATTAAGGCCATATACCGTTTACAGGAAAGCCGGCAAACGGTAAGCACCAATGCGCTTGCGGCTGAATTAAAAACCAAACCGGCTTCCGTAACCGATATGCTGAAAAAGCTGAAAACCAAAAAGCTGTTGCATTACCAGCCTTACCGCGGCTTTAAGCTAAACCCCGACGGCAGGAAAGTAGCGCTGACTGTTATACGCAGGCACCGGCTGTGGGAATATTTTCTGTCTGAAAAACTAAAATTCGGATGGAATGAGGTGCATGATGTGGCAGAGGAACTGGAGCATGTAGGGAGCAAAAAACTGATTGAGCGGCTCGATGAATACCTGGGTTTCCCGCGCTTCGATCCTCATGGCGACCCTATCCCCGATAACAGGGGAAAGCTGCACATTACGCGCCAGGTAAAACTGACCGAACTGCCAATGCATATCATGGCAAAAGTAAGCGGCGTGGCAGACCAGTCGGCCGACATGCTTGAATTGCTGAAACACCGCCATATCTCCATCGGAACAGGTATAGAAGTAAAAAAGAAGTTTGGATTTGACCGGTCGGTTGAAATCAAAACAGACCGCGGTGCTCTTTTTACAATAAGTGAACAAGCTGCTGAAAATATATATGTACAACATGAACACAAACAATAACCCCGATATATCACTGAGCGAGGTACACGAAAGTATAGATACTACCCGGTTGAAACACAAATCGGGATGGAGGCGGGCAATGGCCTTTTTAGGGCCGGCTTACCTTGTGAGCGTTGGCTATATGGATCCCGGCAACTGGGCTACCGACCTGGCAGGAGGAAGCAAATTTGGCTATGCGCTGATATGGGTGCTGCTCATGAGCAACCTGATGGCCTTATTGCTTCAAAGTCTTTCCGCAAGGCTGGGTATAGTGCGGGGCAGAGACCTTGCCCAGGCCAACAGGGAAAGCTACCCCAAATACATCAACTTTATCCTGTACATATTAGCAGAAATAGCCATTGCGGCAACCGACCTGGCAGAAGTGCTGGGCATGGCAATAGGACTACACCTGCTCACCGGCATCCCGCTGCTGTGGGGAGTAGGCATTACCGTACTGGATACGTTTTTACTGCTGTTCCTGCAACGCATGGGTATGCGCGTGATGGAAGCTTTTATTATAGCGTTGGTAGCGGTAATAGGCATATCCTTCCTGATCGAGATACTGCTTGCCAGGCCCGACATGGCAGAAGTGGCTACCGGGCTTATCCCCAGTCTCCCCAATAATGAGGCACTCTATATCGCCATTGGTATTATAGGCGCCACGGTAATGCCCCACAACCTGTACCTCCATTCTTCGCTGGTGCAAACCCGGAAAATAAAGAGGGACGAAAAAAGCATCCGCTATGCGTTAAAGATGAATGTAATAGACAGCACCATCGCGCTTAACCTCGCCTTTTTGGTAAATGCTGCCATACTGGTGCTGGCCGCGGCTACCTTTTTTAAAACAGGCCGCAACGAAGTGGCCAGGCTCGAAGAAGCCCACCAGCTCTTATCGCCCCTGCTGGGCAGCAACATAGCCTCAGCACTCTTTGCTATAGCCCTGATCGCCGCCGGGCAAAGCTCCACGGTAACCGGCACGCTCGCAGGACAAATTGTAATGGAAGGATATCTCCGATTGCGCATCAACCCGTTATTGAGGCGGCTCATCACCCGTATTATAGCGATTGCACCGGCGTTGATAGTGATTGGCATTTACGGCGACCAGGAGTTGGATGCCCTGCTGATACTGAGCCAGGTAATACTGAGCCTGCAGTTGGGCTTCGCCGTCATCCCCCTCATTCATTTTGTGAGCGACAAAAAAACAATGGGCAAATTTGCCATCAGGCCTGCTACGCAGGTGCTCGCCTGGGGTATTGCCGCCATACTGGTGTACCTCAACATCAGGATGGTGGGAGAAGAACTTTCCGGCATTTTTGAGGAAGGAGGCAATGCATTCGGTAAGATCATGATTATTGCAGTCGGCATTTTCTTCTTTTGCCTGTTGCTGTACATCAGCCTGCGACCTTTGTTCCACAAGATCATTAAACCGGCTTCCCTTACGGTGCATCCCGATATGGCAGGCAGCTTTGACCTGAACATACCTCAATTTGAAAAGATCGCCGTAGCGCTGGATTTCAGCAAGAACGACAGCAAACTGATCTCATACGCCATTGCACAGGGTAATACACACGCCACTTACCTGCTCATTCACGTGGTGGAGAGCGTTTCCGCAAGACTGCTGCGAACAGAGAGCGATGATCATGAAACCAAAGAAGATGAGAAAAGACTGCTGGCTTATAAAAAAAGCTTGCAGGAGAAGGGATATAAGGCAGAGATAGGCCTGGGCTTTGATAAAAGGGCCGGTGAAATTGTACGGATAACAAAAGAGCAGCAGGCCGACCTCCTGGTGATAGGCGCCCATGGCCACACCGGCTTACAGGACTTCATCCACGGTGAAACCATCAACACGGTAAGGCATGAATTGAAGATCCCGGTGCTTGTAGTGAATGTGTAAATAGGTTGCAGGTCTCAGGTATGAGGTGTTCATCGCCGACAGCCCAGGTTGATTTCTGATTTTTGATTTGATGATTCCTGATTTCGAGTTTCATTGATCCTTTGTGCTTCCTTTTCGGATTGTTTCACGCAGAGAGCGCAACGGAGCAACGATCGCAAAGAAGAATACATTACATCGCTATTCACCTTTTATTCGGATTTGGGAAGTTTACAGTTTTCAGTTTGTTGTTTTCGTTCGGATTTCGCCCCGAACATTCAGCCTTTTTATCTGCACCATTAATTTTAGTTTATTCTCTTCATATTGTGATT